>CACPLK010000001.1 GCA_902634795.1 uncultured Prochlorococcus sp.
ACCAATACCAACTGTAGAGTCGGCACCATCAACAGCAATAAAGCTTGCAGAAGCAACGAAACCTGTGTCGTTAGCGTATGAAACTGCAATTCCAGGACCAGTCTCGTTACCAGCCAATGAGAAAGGCATTGAGCCTAGTCTGAATGTATCTGAATATTGAGAGGTTGTAGCAGCAACAACGTCATCTTGATCAAGCAAAGGGCCTGCAGTTACTTCAAGATCGCCAACAGGGAATGCATAGAATAGAGAATGCACATTTAAGGTATTACCACCTTCAACAGCACTATCCATGTTCGCAAGTGGGCCACTTGCATTACCAGCTTCGATGCCTGCATAGAAAAGATCTTCACCAGTGAAACTTGAGTTCAAGTCAAGACCATATGCATACTGCATATAAAGTTCTTCTTGAGTGTCAGCTGGTCCGCCATCTGATACGGAACCAACAGTGAAATAAGCACCACCAGAAAGTGTTGTGGTTGATGCAAATGCTGTGTCTGCATTAGCTGCAACTGGAGCCATTAGGCCCAAAGCTGCTGGAGCTACTAATAAACGTTGAAAAAGCTTCATAGTGTCCTCACACAATAAAGAAGTTAAAACAAATTTAACTATCTCAAGAGGAGACTAAAAGTAGCTTATGTTACACCTTTTGAGTTGGCCTAGTCTCTGCTATCCCCTTCAAATTCATTGCAGTGAAAGACTTTTTGGGGTTTTCTAGCTATGATTGTTTACATGAACAACTTACTGTGAAGTGAATTTGTAAATGATTGCGTTTGAGTGAAAACATGTCATCTATAAAAGGCTTAGATGCCAGAAGAGCTGCTTGGGAGGTTATCCAAGCAGTAGGTGGCGGAGCATTCGCAGATGTGGCATTGGAAAGGATCTTTAATCTTTATTCATTTAAGTCGCTAGATAAAGCATTAATAACTGAACTTTCTTATGGTGCAATTCGCCAAAGATATTACTTAGATTGTTGGATTGATTTTTTAGGAAAAGTACCGGCTAAAAAACAGCCTCCGTTATTGAGGTGGCTATTGCATCTTGGTCTTTATCAGATTTTGAAAATGAAGCGAATACCTCCAGCTGCAGCAATAAACACAACTGTTGAACTTGCGAAAAAGAATCATTTAAAAAAACTTGCGCCTGTTGTTAATGGAATCTTGCGATCTGCTCTACGAAGTAAAGATAAAGGTCTTCTACTACCTAAATCAAATAATCCGAGTTTGGAATTGGCAAAAAACGAGTCTATTCCTATTTGGTTGGCAGATGAATTGATTGCTTGGGAGGGAGTTGAACATGCTAAGCAGATTGCTAAAGCATTCAACAGCGTTAGTCCTATCGATATAAGAGTGAATAAATTGCGTGCAGATTTAAAGGAAGTAACAGAACTTTTTGATTCCTGTGGTATTCAAAATCAATTAATCCCAAACTTTCCTTCCGGATTGGAAGTACGAGCTGGTGGAGGTGAACCTAGGAAATGGCCCGGTTATGAAGAAGGTAAATGGAGTGTGCAAGATAGATCATCACAGCTAATTGCTCCATTATTAAGTCCTTTGCCTGGAGAAAATATCCTTGATGCTTGTGCTGCTCCAGGTGGTAAATCAACACATATTGCTGAGTTAATGAATAATGAGGGCAAGATTTGGTCGGTTGATCGATCATCCCGAAGATCTAAAAAAATCTTAGCTAACTCAGAGAGACTGGGGACTAACTGTTTGCGAATATTGGTTGCTGATTCCAATGAATTATTAGTCAAACATCCAGAATGGAAAAGTTTTTTTGATCGAATATTAATTGATGCTCCATGCTCAGGATTGGGTACTCTTTCTCGACATCCTGATGCAAGATGGAGGATAAACAAGGATAATATTCAGCAGCTTGTTTCGCTTCAAAGTCATCTACTCAATTCATTATCTCCTTTATTAAAAAGCGGAGGTACGTTGGTCTATTCCACCTGTACCATTCATCCTGAAGAAAATTTTAATCAGATAAAAAACTTTCTTAAATTAAAATCTGAGTTTTTATTGAAATATGAAAGACAGATCTGGCCTGGAGAGGAAGATAATGGAGATGGTTTTTATATTGCTGTTTTAAATAAATTAAAAAATTAATCATTGGGTGTAAACCAAGTTTTTTAATATTTATGATTCTCTTTTTAGATTTAAGAATTAATTTTATAAACTAATTAATGAACTATGTCCTATGGCTATTGCAGTCACAAGCATTCCTAAAATTAGAAATGGTTGTGCACTGGCTTGGTATTTAACATCAAATTTTAATGGATCACGTAATAGCCAAATATCTTGAAATGTGATTTGAGGAATTATTAGCAAAACCAGAATGACAGATGCAAAATTTTGTCCTATCGCTATTAAAACTACTACCATGGCCAGCTGAAAGATATCTATCATTCCTGCGCTGATACGACTTGCATTTTTAATACCAAAAACAACAGGAAGTGATTCAAGGCCAAGGCTTTTATCTCCTTCTACGCTCTTAAAATCATTTATCACAGCAATTCCTAAGCCTGACAAACTATAGGCAAGAGTAAGCAGCGCAGTTGTCCACGTTAAATGTCCAAATAGAGCCTGTCCAGCCCACCAAGGAAGAGCTATATAGCTTGCACCAAGTGCATAATTCCCAAGCCAACCATTTTGTTTAAGTTTTAAAGGTGGCGCTGAGTAAATAAAACTTACAAGTGAACCTCCCATTGCCAAAAGAAGGACAGAAGGAGTTGTGTGATGTGCCCACAAATCTAATAAATAGGCAACTCCAAGACCGGCAATTAATAAAACCCAAATTTGACATTTTACTTGGAAAAGTGAAATTGCTCCTGAAGGTATTGGTCTATTAGGTTCATTTATTGCATCTATTTCTCTATCAAAGTAATCATTTATTGTTTGGGTATATCCAGTTAAGAGTGGCCCGCTCATAAACATGCAACTTATCGAAGCAAGAATGTTGCTTAATTCCCAGTGATAATTACCACTGGCAGCTGCTCCACATATGACTCCCCATAACAAAGGAATCCATGTGATGGGCTTCATTAATTGCAAACGAAGCTTCCAAATGTTTTTTGTTTCTGAACCTCCTTTTATTCCAAGGAGTTGCCTAGCATCGCTCACTTTTTTATCTCATGGTTAAGAGACTTCATCTTCGAAGAACCAATGTTTGCTTCCATCATTCATTTTAATCACCACACCAATGCCGCCTCTGCCATCAGTCATCTTGTAATCGATTACAGTGCCTCTTGGATCCTCAGATAGTTGGTTGATCAAATAAGAAGGTATGCGATCTCTTACACGTTCAATATTGATCTTAATTTTTGAACCTATCCTTGAGAGGGAGGTTGGCTTAGCCATGGCATCAAAATGCTTAAGTTTGGGCAACCATAACAGTTCCCCTGTATAAAATTATGGTTGCTTTAAGATTGATCCCTTGTCTTGATGTTTCAAATGGACGAGTAGTGAAGGGGGTTAACTTTGTTGGATTGCGTGATGCAGGTGATCCGGTTGAGCTGGGATGTAGATACAGCAAGGCTGGAGCGGATGAATTGGTCTTTCTAGACATAACAGCCACTCACGAGAAAAGATCAACTTTGGTTGATATGGTTAGACGAACATCCGAAGCCGTAACCATTCCTTTTACTGTTGGAGGGGGGATAAGTTCATTGAGTGGAATAAATGAATTGCTAAGAGCTGGAGCTGACAAGGTAAGCTTAAATTCAAGCGCTGTTAAAGACCCTTCGTTGATTTCGCAAGGGGCTAATCGTTTTGGATCACAATGTATTGTGGTTGCAATAGATGCAAAAAAGAATAAAGATTTTTCTAACAAGTGGGACGTTTATGTGAGTGGTGGACGTAATAACACTGGTTTGGATGCGATTGAATGGGCAGAAAAAGTATGTGAGCTAGGAGCAGGAGAAATCTTATTAACTTCGATGGACGGTGACGGAACCCAAAATGGGTATGACATAGAACTGACTAAATCTATTTCTGAAAAGGTTTCAATTCCTGTAATAGCTTCAGGTGGAGCTGGTTGCTTGAGACACATTAAAGAGGCTTTTACTCTTGGGAAATCTTCAGCTGCTCTCTTGGCATCCCTATTACATGATGGACAATTAACTATCAGCGAAATAAAAGAATATCTAATTAAGGAAAATTTACCTATCAGACCAATTGAATGATTAATATTTGCACTACAAAGATGTAAAATAAATTTCTTCACTTTAATTTTTTGTCCAAGTAAAGAATTTATAAGATTGATATGAGACATCATAATACTAAATCTATAGAGGAATTATTTAATTCAATTTCTTCAAAATATGATTTTTTAAATGATATATTTAGCTTTGGATTACATAGGCTTTGGAAAAGAAGATTGTTGGATATTCTTAAACCGACTTTTGGAGAAAAATGGATTGACCTTTGTTGTGGAACTGGAGACATGTCAATACTTTTGGCTAGATATATGAATAGTTCTGAAAATATTATCGGGATGGATTCAGCTTCTAAAGCATTGTTAGTTGCGAAAGAAAGATCTAAACAAAACTATTCTTCAATTGAATGGATAAATGGTGACGCTCTTAAAACAAATCTGCCATCTGATCAATTTGATGGTCTTTTAATGGCCTATGGCTTAAGGAATCTTGCCAGCTATTATGAAGGTCTTAGAGAGGCTTTTAGAATTTTAAAACCAGGTGGAAGAGCTGGGATTTTAGATTTTCGGTCTTTTGAAGGACCTTCCATCCAGGGACTATTCCAAAAAGTTTTTTTAAGTTTATATGTTGTTCCAATTTCATCTCTTTTCGGTTTGGGAAAAGAATATTCATATATAAAAAAAAGCTTAGTTAAATTCCCTTCAGGCGAAAAACAAATTCATTTGGCACTTTCTGCAGGCTTCAAAAAAGCAAAATACCAGAAATTAGCAAACGGACAAATGGGGGTTTTAGTACTTGAAGCTTAAATTAAAATCGTTCAATCTATTCTCAATTCTTTCCTTCTACAAAAACTGCATTTACCCCATAATTTAACTTCTCCCTTGGGAGAAGGTACTTTGCACAAAGGACAATTGGTGATTCCATTCTTATCAGTTCTACTTGGGTGCTTTTCCCATATTTCTTTTTCACTTTCTCTGTTAACCAAATCTTTAGGATAATGTTGTCTAATCCGAATCTCTTTTATTTGATATCCATATGATTTTAAAGACTCAATTAATTCTAAACGGTTGTATTGGAGCGCCTGTCTCCACTGTGGATGACTGGCTCCAATTGTTAAAACTTTATTATGTATGTTAAGTGGTGTGCAATTTAGGGCCAGTTGCTCCCCAGCTATTTCTACCCAATCTTGAATAAGGCCCCCGACATTCCCTTTCCATGAAGACTTGATTTCTTCCAAGCATGTATAAATTGACTTCTCTCTTTTTGCTTTTGTTTTATGCTTTAAGTCTTCTAAAATCAATTTTAATTAGACACTATTGGTGAGTTAGTGCTTAAATCTAGCTAATATTTTTTAGATTGCATAAAAGGATCCTAATGGGATTATTAGATAGGTTAAGTCGCTTAATAAGGGCAAATCTAAATGCTCTTGTCAGTGATGCTGAAGATCCAATAAAAATACTTGATCAGTCTGTTGCTGATATGCAAGAAGATTTGGTGAAGCTTCGTCAAGCGGTAGCTATGGCTATTGCGAGTCAAAAAAGATTAGAGAATCAGGCAAATCAAGCAAAAGATCAAATAAAAAATTGGTTTACCAGAGCTGAATTAGCCTTGAAAAAAGGAGAGGATGATCTAGCTAGAGAAGCATTAAGTAGAAAAAAAACTTTTCAAGAAACTTATGATTCTTTATCGACTCAATTTCAAACACAAAATGGTCAAGTTGAAAAACTAAAGAAAAGCCTTTTGTTATTAGAGAGAAAGATTGCCGAGGCTCGAACAAAAAAAGATATGCTTAAAGCAAGAGCTCAGGCAGCCAAAGCTCAGAAACAAATTCAAAGTGCAGTTGGAGATTTAGGTAGCAAGACCGCTATGGCTGCTTTTGAACGAATGGAAGATAAAGTAGAGGAATTAGAAGCTTCTGGGCAAGCAGCATTAGAGTTGGCTGGAGAAGATCTAGAAAGTAAGTTCGCAGCATTAGAAGGAGGTGATGATATAGAAAAAGAATTAGAGATATTGAGGACTAAATTGAAATCGGGAGTTGAGGTAATAGCTTTGCCTCCTTCTGATTTAGGTGTAAATGAATTAAAGACAGTAGAAATCCAAGAAGTTGAAGTTGAGTTAGAGGAGATGAAAAAGTCAATTGATAAGTCTTGATTTTTAAGAACAAATTATGTTTGAAATATGAATAATCAAAAATTCGATAGAGGAGTTGGGTTGATATATAGACATCACAAATTAAATCATTCCTCTATTATGTATTGGAGAATAATGCTGAAAAATATTTGTGCTAGTACAGAAATAGAGTTATCAAATTGGATTGCAGAGAAACCAGTAAAAAAAAATAAGCCAATAGCCATATTTTCTTCTTGCCAAAAATTTGGTCAAGGTCAAGCTGGTCGAATTTGGCATGCACCAAAAGGAGGGGTTTGGGTTAGTGCGGCTATTAAGAGAGAAGGTTCGTGTGAAAATCATTCTCAGCTTTATGGGTTAGCGGTGGCATTAGCTTTGGTTGAAAGAATTGAACGAGTCGGAGTTAATGTGAAAATAAAATGGCCCAATGATCTTTTGGTTGATGGCCAAAAATTAGCTGGGATCTTACCTAGATTATTTTTTAGAGGAGGAAAACTTAGATTATTAAGAGTTGGAGTAGGTTTAAATGTTTTTAATAATGTTCCTAAAGAGGGGATTTCACTAAAACAAATTATTGGAGATAAAACGATGAATATAAATTTTTGGTCTTCAGAAGTTCTATTTGCAATAGAAAGATCTCTAGAACTTTTAGAGAATAAACATTTTTTGTGCGGCGAGGTTGAAAACAGATTGTGGTCAAGACAATACATTGATAAAGAGACTGGATATCAATGGGATATAAAAGGTATTGACTCAAGTGGCAGATTAATTCTTTGTAAGGAGGATAAAGAGAAAGTCTTGTCTGCTTAGGAATGATTTACTGAGTTAATTGTGAGTAATTTCTGTTACTTTGCCATCTCTAAACCTTGCTATTTTTTTTGCTCTTTGAGCAACATTATCTTCATGCGTAACCAAGACAATTGTGATTCCTTGACTATGCAGTTGGTCAAAAAGATTTAAAACATCTTCAGTAGTTTTGGAATCAAGAGCACCCGTTGGTTCGTCTGCTAATAACAGGGATGGTTGATTGATTATTGCCCTTGCTATGGCAACTCTTTGTTGTTGTCCACCTGATAATTGATTAGGGAGATTGGTCATCCTGTTTCCAAGCCCTACTCGGTTAAGAGCCTCTTCAGCGCGTTTCTCTCTCTCAAAAGAGGGTACGCATGCATAAATCATTGGAAGCATGACATTTTCAATTGCTGAAATTTCTTGAAGTAGATGAAATTGCTGAAAAACAAAACCAAGTTCTTTGTTTCTAATATCTGCTAGCAAGTCATCATCAAGCTTTTCTACAGCCGTTCCATTTAATTCATAAGTCCCATTAGTAGGACGATCAAGACATCCAAGGATATTCATTGCAGTACTTTTACCAGATCCACTTGCACCCATGACAGCAAGATAATCGCCCTGGTAAACCTCAAGGTTTAGTTCGTCAAGAGCTTTCACTTTGACTGAGCCTTCCCCATAAAATTTATTTACTTTCGTTAGACGCGCTACAGACTTTTTCAATGATTCTATTTGGTTAGCCAATTGAACTTTTACTTGCAAGAGTAATGGCTTCACGAAGTAATGGAGTTCCGTTTACCGCACTATCTGCAAAATCAAAGAGAGGGTTTGAAATTATTCCACCGATAGCAGTTACGAGAACACAAAAAATTAAAGCCACTCTGATAGATGACATCCCAGGAATTGTCCATTCAATAGATGGATATGCTTTTACAACATCTGAGGCTTCTTTAGGTTCTGTTACTACCATCATTTTGATAACTGAGATATAGTAGTAAATTGAAATAACAGAAGTAACTAAACCAACACTTACCAATAAATATTGCCCATCTGCCCATCCAGCAAAAAATAAATAAATTTTACCGAAAAATCCCAACATTGGAGGGATGCCTCCCAAAGAAAGAAGGCATAAACTTAATCCCAAGGTGATTAATGGATCCTTTTGGTACAAACCTGCATAATCTGAGATTTGATCACTACCCGTTCTAATTGAGAAAAGGATTATGCATGCAAAAGCACCAAGATTCATAAACAAATAAGCTGCCATATATAGAACCATCGCGGCGAAACCATCTTCAGTTCCGCAAACTAATCCAATCATTACAAATCCAGCTTGGCCAATTGAGCTATAAGCGAGCATCCTTTTCATTGATTTTTGAGCTAGCGCTACTACATTTCCTAGCGACATACTTAGAACAGCTAAAACAGTAAATAGCAATTTCCATTGTGTGTCAAAAGCACTAAAACATCCGACTAATATCCTTATTGATAATGCAAAACCTGCTGCTTTAGACCCCACTGATAAAAAGGCAACTACTGGTGTAGGGGACCCTTCGTAAACATCTGGTGTCCATTGATGAAATGGAACTGCTGCAATCTTGAAAGCTACTGTAGATAATACAAAAACCAGAGCTAATGCAGATAAAGGTGTGGGAGAACTTATTAGGCTTATTCCTATTTCTTTTAAATTTGTAGATCCACTTATTCCATAAAGTAGAGATGCTCCATAGAGAAATACAGCGGCTGCAGCGGAACCAACTAACAAATATTTTAAAGCTGCTTCTGAACTTCTTGAGTCTCTTTTGAGATATCCAGAAAGTAGGTAGCTTGCAACGGAAAGTGTTTCAAGTGAAATAAAAACACTTACCAAATCAGTTGAGCCACAAAGAAGCATTGCTCCAAGAGTGGCAGCTAATAATATCGCTGCAAATTCACCAATAGGACTTCCATTTTTTTCCGCATACTTCCAACTAATTAGCAGAGAAATAAGAGTTGATAGAGCTATGACCCCTCTAAAAGCAATAGCAAGATTGTCTGCGATAAATGCGCCTAAGAAAGATTCTTGAATCTCTCCATTCCATTGCATTGTTAACAAAATCAAAGCACTTCCAAGACCTGCATAACAAATTGGAGGGGACCAGCGGGCTGAAATCTTTTCACCTGCTAAATCAACCAAAAGTGTCCCTAGCAGTGCTATCAGCACTGCAGCCTCTGGAAGTACAGCTTTGGCATTTAAAGAGAGATTTAAAAGCTCTATAGGCTCGTTTATGAATATTTGAAAAGACAAAAGTTCTCCCATGTATGTATTGTTTTTAAGCTGTGTCTGATTTTATAACTCTAGCGAAGTTATGAAATATGCCTTTTTTATCATTTTGGGCTATGCATTTTACTATTCAGTACGTTAGATAAGAAGGAGGAAAATTGAGCTGATGCCCACTGACCATACTCTGGTAATTGTTGAAAGTCCCACAAAGGCAAAGACTATTAAAGGTTTTTTGCCTAAGGATTTTCAAGTTCTTGCGTCAATGGGGCATATAAGAGACTTGCCTAACAATGCCTCTGAGATCCCTGCGAAGCACAAAGGAGAAAAGTGGGCAACAATTGGAGTTAATACAACTGCTGATTTTGATCCTTTGTACGTAGTACCCAAAGACAAGAAAAAAATTGTCAAGGAATTAAAACAATCTTTGAAGGGTGCTTCTGAATTGTTGTTAGCGACTGATGAAGATAGAGAGGGGGAAAGTATAAGTTGGCATTTAATGAATGTGCTTGACCCAAAAATCCCCGTGAAGAGGATGGTCTTTCATGAGATAACTAAAGAAGCTATTTCCAAAGCTCTATCGAAAACAAGAGAAATTGATATGGAATTAGTTCATGCCCAAGAAACAAGGAGGATCTTAGACAGATTGGTTGGATATACCTTGTCTCCTCTTTTGTGGAAGAAAGTTTCTTGGGGTTTATCTGCTGGAAGAGTCCAATCAGTTGCAGTAAGATTGCTTGTTTTGAGAGAAAGAGCAAGGAGAGCTTTCAAAAGTGGAAGTTATTGGGATCTAAAAGCAAAATTAGAAAAAGAAGGTAGTGAATTTGAGGTGAAAATGACCTCAATTGGGGGGCAAAGAATTGCTAATGGTAGTGATTTTGATGAGTCAACTGGATTATTGAAATCTGGCCGGAATGTCAAATTACTCAAAGAAGAAGAATCTAAGGAACTTGCTAAAAAGTTAACTACTGACAAATGGAAAGTGATTAATGTCGAGGAAAAACCATCAATTCGTAAACCAGTTCCTCCTTTTACAACAAGCACACTACAACAAGAAGCTAATAGAAAACTTCGATTATCAGCTAGGGAAACCATGAGATGTGCCCAGAGTTTGTATGAAAGAGGTTTTATCACTTATATGAGAACTGATTCTGTTCATCTATCCGATCAGGCAATTAATGCCTCACGAAATTGTGTTGAATCAAAATATGGTGTTGAATATTTAAGTAAAAAGCCTCGTCAATTCTCCAACAAGACGAGAAATGCGCAAGAAGCCCATGAAGCAATTCGTCCCTCTGGTGAGAATTTTAAAACACCTAAAGAGTCAAGCTTACAGGGGAGGGATCTTTCTTTATATGAACTAATTTGGAAACGAACAGTTGCCAGTCAAATGGCCGATGCAAGGTTGACAATGCTTGGAGTGGAATTAGAAGCATCGGATGTATCTTTTCGGGCCAGTGGTAAACGAATAGATTTCCCTGGCTTCTTTAGAGCTTATGTTGAAGGTACTGATGACCCTGATAGCGCACTTGAAGGGCAAGAAGTGCTTTTGCCTAAATTAGCTGTAGGAGATTCTCCAACAGCTAAGAATGTAGAGGCGTTGGGGCATCAGACTCAGCCACCTGCTCGATATAGCGAGGCTTCATTAGTTAAAACACTTGAGAAAGAAGGTATAGGCCGTCCGTCAACATATGCAAGCATTATAGGAACAATCGTTGATCGAGGTTATTCAATTCTAAACAACAATTCTTTAACTCCAAGCTTTACAGCATTTGCTGTTACTGCATTGCTTGAAGAACATTTTCCTGATCTTGTAGATACTAGTTTTACAGCTCGAATGGAATCTACACTTGATGAAATTTCAACTGGAAAAGTGAGTTGGCTTCCATACCTTAAGGGTTTTTATAAAGGTGATACTGGCTTAGAGAATCAAGTTCAACAAAGAGAAGGAGATATAGATGGAGGAGAATTTCGATCTGTGTCCTTGGAGGGACTTTCATCTCTTGTTAGGTTGGGCAAATTTGGAACATATCTGGAATCAAAGCATCTTGGTGAAAATGGCAAGCCCATAACAGCTACTCTTCCACAGGAAATTACCCCAGCAGACCTGGATGAAGATATTGCAGAAATGATCTTAAAACAAAAAGCCCAGGGTCCTGAATCACTTGGAGTTGATCCTGATAGTGGACAGAATCTATATCTATTGAATGGTAGATATGGTCATTTTGTTCAAAGAGGTTTAGTAGAAGAATTGAAAGATCTAGGGATTCCAAAAGGTAAGAAAAAACTAGGAAGTCTTCGCTTGTTTAAAAGTAGTCAGTATGGACTCTATTTGAAGCAGGATTCATCAAAGGTACAGGTTTTGTTGCCAGAGAATATAAAAGAGGATGAGATAGATATAGCAAAAGCCCTTGAATATTTAGACGATAAATCATTAAAAAAAGCTCCAAATCCAAAAAGGACTTCATTACCAAAGAATTTAAAACCAGAGAACTTAACCTTTGAAGAGGCTCTTGGATTAATTCAACTACCACGTCTACTAGGAGAGCATCCAGAGGGAGGTAGAGTTCAATCAAGTTTGGGTAGATTTGGTCCCTATGTAGTTTGGAGTAAAGATGGCGGTGAGAAAGATTATCGTTCAATTAAGGGTGAAGATGACGTTCTTAAAGTAAGTCTAGAAAGAGCTCTTGAGCTTTTATCTATCCCTAAAAGAGGGAGAGGTGGAAGAACTGCTTTGAAGGAACTTGGTATCCCAGAAGGAGAAAAAGAAACTATCCAATTATTTAATGGCCCCTATGGTTTATATGTTAAACAGGGTAAAGTAAACGCTTCTTTACCAGAGGGCAAAAGCGCTGAAGATATCTCAATTGAGGAAGCTATTGAATTATTGGCAGCTAAAAAATCAAGTAAAAAGACAACATCTAAGAAAATAAGTTCTGCGAAAAAGAGAACAAAGTTAACAAAGAAAGATTCGGATTCATCATCATCAAAAAAAAGTAGTGCTCGAAAAGCGCCTTCTACAACAAAAACAGGACGTCTAAGAGCCAGTAAAGTCAGAGTAATAAAAACAAAATAAAATTTTGAATATTTCAAGATTAGTTGAGAAAATATTTATTAGATTATTTCTAATAGTTACCCTCCTAGCACTTCAATCATGCTCAAATACTTTGATTGGCGAAAAACTGGAGAAAAGTTTTGATATTAATGATAACTCTAAAACTTTAGGAAAAACTAATGATAAGCCACAAAAAATTAATGAAAAAACAAAAATCAAATTAAGCATAAAAGAGGATAAGAAAGAGAAAAAGAATGAAAAAGATTTCACTAATATTGGTAAACAAAATTTAATATCTAATAAAGATAGACTTAGCCAAAAATCAACCAAATCAATTAAGAAGACAATTTTCAATCCGCAGCCATACAGAATTATCTTAAGATTATCAGGCGCAAATCCATCTGCACCAGCTGAGACTGTAACTGAGGCTCTAAGAAAAGCAGGGGTCCAGTTTGAGGTCGAAAAGATCGAACGTTTTAATGAGGAGAATTTCTCTAAGAATACATCTTTGAAAAGATAATAATTTTGACCTTAGATAATAAAAACTTTTTTAAAAGTCGATCTCTTTATAAAGCTCCTCTTAGCAAGAGAAAAGCCTTGAAAATTGTTGAGTCCTCTTATCTTGCTGCTGCAACAGCTTTGATTTGGATAGCTCTTTATTACTTGCCTATTGGTGGAGCTGTTTTTCGTCTCGCCTTACCATTGCCATTGGCTCTTCTTCAAATTCGGAGAGGTATTAAAACAGGCGTTGAAGGAGCAATAGTATGCGTAATGTTATTAACTGCTCTGATGGGTCCGTTAAGGGGGCCTTTAGTCCTTTTCCCGTATGGCCTACTTTCCTTATGGTTAGGATATAGTTGGCAAAAAGGATGGAACTGGTGGTTAAGTTGGAGTGTTGGAGTCTCAATCGGAACTTTAGGTTTTTTAGTGAGGGTCTTCGCTTTATCTGTGTTGGTTGGTGAGAATTTATGGGTTATTCTTACCCGTGCTGGGGCAGGATTGCTTGAAAAAGGAATAGACATTTTTAATCTTTCTTTTACACCCGATATGAGACAAGTTCAATTAGTTGCATTATGTCTAGTTATAACTCAAGAAATCGTTTACGTTCTTTGTTTACATGCTTTGGCTTATTGGATTTTTCCTAGACTCAAATCATCAATACCTGAACCACCCGCTTTGCTAGAAAATTTAATTTCTCTAGAATCGAATTAATTAAAAAATGATAGGAGACAACTATGTTTTGTTGCCGTCTGGAGTATTAGCTTTTGGATCAGGTCTCCAACAGCAAAATGTTGACGAAAGAGTTCAAAGATGGCAAGAAAATATTACGAATACGGCTTTCTTCTTAATTCTTGCTGGATCTCAAACTGCAGAGGTTGAGGGGATTTCTGCTGCTGGTTCAACGGCTGTTGCAAGACGATATACAGCTGTTGCTGATGCTGAACTTTTATTGAGAGGACCTAGTTTTCCAAAGAAATGGCCTTTGCCTCCTTTACCCGCAGGTGTTTCTCCCGCATTGATTAGTTACGTTGCCTCAAGGTTCTTAAAAATTAAACCAACAATCATATCTGCAGGACTGCTACAAATCCCCCCCTTTAGTCATATTTCCCTAGAGTCATCTGAGATAGGTCCTGCTAGATGCTTAAGTTCAGGGAAGGCAATGGAAACAAATAGGGTTAAGATTTTACTCGAAGGTGGTTTTAAGATAGGTAAGAAATTAAAAAAATCTCTTTTGATCACGGAATGTGTTCCAGGTGGTACATCTACAGCTTTTGCAGTCCTTTCTGGGTTAGGAATAAAAGTTAATGGTCTTATAAGCGGAAGTCATAGAAATCCTCCTTCAGAATTAAAAACAAAATTAGTTAAACAAGGACTTGAGGCAGCGAAATTAAAGAAGAACCCTTCTTCTGTTGAGCTAATGGCTGCTGTTGGTGATCCATTTCAGCCAATAGCAGTTGGTCTTTTAATGGGAGCGAGAGAATCTGGTCAGGAGGTTTTATTAGGAGGAGGTTGTCAAATGTTGGCAGTATTGTCTTTGGCATTAAATAAAATTGAACCTGAATCACACTCTGAATTTGTTGGTAAAATCACAGTAGGAACTACATCATGGTTAGTTGATGAATCACTCTCTTCTAAGGAAAATAAAAATTCTTTTATTCATTTAATGAATCATGTGGCTAATCATTACAAAGTAAATATACTAGGACTTGCTAGTGGTTATAGATTTAATGATAGTAATCAAAAGGTTCTTAGAGATTATGAGATTGGTTACGTCAAAGAGGGGGTTGGGGCTGGGGCATTATCGTTACTTGCACAAATCAAGGGATTGACTCAAACAGAAATGATTGAAAGATGTGATATTGAGGTTGGTAATTTATTTAAGTCAAATAATGAAAAATTTTGTCAAGGAAACCGAACAATATGAATACCGATAAATTTGGAAGGAGAGAGTTCATCAAATATGGATTAATTTCTTCTTTGCTTTTATTGTCTGGGTGCTCAACATCTCAAAAGAAATTAGTTTTGAGAGGCGTTTCTAATAGCTTCCCAAGTGAATTTGTTGATAGTTTATCTACAGGTTGGGAATATTTTCCAATAAAAGATATTGGGTTAAAAAGATTTCCCTATAACTCTACTCTTCAAGAGAAAACAGATTTATTAGTCTTAAATGATGGTTGGATTTCTGATTTACCTGTTGATTCACTTCAAGAAATTAAAGCAGATAAAATTAGAAATAATTTCAGCAATCAGACTAGTTCGTTTCTTGCTGGCTTAGGCGAGGACTATAAAAAAAAGCTTTTACCTTTAGCTGTGAGCCCTTGGGTGATACTTTTTAGAAATGAAGATTCTCTGGCTCTAAAAAATAAGAATTCTTGGGAAGTTGTTTTTTCGAGTTCACTTACTAATCAAATTGTTTTCCCTAATAGTCCTTATCTTCTTATCTCAATAGCACAAAAAATAGGTTTAGTTAATGATTTCTCGAAAATCAAGAGTCAAGCCAAGTCATTCGATGATAGGAATGCTTTAAATTGGGTTGTTTCAGGTAGAGCTAATGCAGCAGTTTTACCTTTGTCAAGCTGTGTTGATAGCCTTATGAAAGACCCTCGTTTATCGGTTCTTTTGCCTCAGGAGGGAAGTCCATTGAATTGGACAATACTTGCTTCTCCTTCTCTCTCTTCAGAATATTTCCCTACTGATTGGTTTAATTCATTATGGGGTACTACTTATTTGAGTCGTGTAATAAGTAAAGGTTTTTTGCCACCAACAAATTTATCAGATTTAAGGAGAAAAAATATAAATGTTCCCCAGAAGTATCAATCTATCTTTCTTCCAGAAGAAATTGTTTGGAATAAATGTTGGTCATTGCCAATATTAAGTTTTGAAAGAAAAAAAGACTTAGCTTTAAATTGGAATAATTCAAAACCAAATTAAATTTGAAATTCAAAAAACTTTTCAAAGACATTTCTGAAAACCATAACTACCATTCTAAAAGTTGTAGGCCTAATAATGTTTACAGGTTTAATTCAGGCTATTGGCAGGATCAAGAAAAATAACTTGGGAGTAGTTGTTGATGGATGTGGCTCTTTCGCTCCCCTTAAACTTGGAGATAGTATTTCTGTTGATGGAGTTTGTTTAACAGTTTCTGAATTAATTAATGATTCTTTTACTGCAAATATTAGTGAAGAGACTCTTAAGAGAACAAATCTTGCAAAGAAGGCTCACGGAAATGGTTATGTAAATCTTGAGCCAGCATTACGTCTCTCTGACCGATTAGGTGGACATATTGTTAGTGGACACATAGACGGGTTGGGTGAAGTTGTTTCAATCGAAAATTTGAAAAATTCTTGGAATTTGAGAGTATCTTGGGACGATATAAATTACTGCAGATATATGTGCGACAAGGCGAGTATTAGCCTAAATGGAATAAGTCTCACTATTGCAGAGATATATGTTGATGGATGTGAATTTTCAGTAGCTGTAATACCGCACACGTGGTCAAATACGTGCTTGAAGTTTTTGAAAATAGGTGAAAAAGTTAATTTGGAAGTTGACTTGATGGCGAAGTACGCAGAAAAACTTCTAAAAGTTAATAATAATGATTCCTTTTCCAAACCAAGTCCAATCATTAGCTCTCAATGGCTTAACGAGCAAGGTTGGAATTAGTTACTTTATGTATGATTTATTTTGAGAAATTGATTATTTCTTGAGTGGTAACAAACTTATTGCTCCAGACTCTTTTCTTACATCAATACGAAATTCCTGTCCAGGTTCAAGACCTAATTTTTTTGTATATGCATGTCCAATAAGAAGATTGCCATTGCCATGAACTTTAGTCCGAAATTCTGCTTGCCTTCCTCTTGAAGATCTATTTCCAGCTCTCCCAGGGCCATTTGAGCGAAGTTTATAACCCTTGGCTTCAACTAGCGCACGGTAAAAACTTTTACGTAAAACTCTTCCGCTTGGCCCCACGTAACCACATCCTTTAGCTATTTCGTCTTCTGGACGGTTACTCAAAGATCTTGCTTTATCGAGTAGTTCTTTTCCAACAAGCATTTCAGACTGTTTTAATTAACTGAATTCTGACCAATAAGTGGAATTGTGGCAACAAATTAATTGAAACTTTCTTGCTTAGTATCAATATTTACCCATCAAAGCAAATATAGGATGATGAATAAAACGACCCAAATCCCGTCTACAAAGTGCCAATAGAGCTCTACTGCCTCAAATGGGAACTTGTTTTCATTATTTACTCGACCAGATGGTACACGTGTTTGCCACCAAATAATCATTATCATTATTGAACCAAGTGTTACGTGAAGCCCATGAAAGCCAGTTAGTGCATAAAAAGTACTCGCAAAAAGGTTGTCAGTTAATCCAAAAGGCAAAGTAAAGTACTCAAACATTTGACTGATTAAAAATGCCACTCCCAATGCTCCTGTAATAAGAAGCCATTTTTGGCATTTCTTGGATTCATTCTTTTGAAGGAATTTCCCGGCTCTATGAAAAGTAAAGCTACTAACTAGAAGCAAAACAGTATTTAAAGTTGGTAATGGTAGTTCTAATTCGTAAATAGCATCAGGACCAATAGGATTGACTGCTTTGAAAGTTAGATATGCCGCAAAAAAACCGGCAAAGGTCATCCCATCAGCGATTAAAAAAGCTATTAAGCCAAACAAACGAAAATCTTCATGTTCTTCAGTTGAGAGGTCATTTTTGCTTTCTGCGGATTGCTCTTTTGGAACTATTGATGTCATTTTAATTTCCCCTGAGTTTTATTTGAATCTTTTTTTCCGTAACCATATGGTTCAAGAACTAATGGGGCCTCTCCCTCCCAATTCTCAACAGGCGGAGGTGAACTCGTTAACCATTCAGGAGTGAGTGCATTCCATGGATTATCACCAGCGTCATCCCCGTAGAGGATGCTTTGAAGAATATTCCATAGAAAAGGTAAAGTACTTAAAGCCATTAATAATGCACCTATGCTACTTATTTCATTGATTAATTGAAATTGTGGATCGTATTCGGCAACTCGTCTAGGCATCCCATTTAAACCAAGCCAATGTTGAGGAGCGAAACAAAGATTAAAGCCTATAAAAGTGATTATGAAGTGGAATCTTCCAAGATTTTCATTGAGCATTTTCCCAGTGATTTTTGGGAACCAGTGATAAATCGAGGAGAAGATAACAAAGACAGAACCTCCATAGACTATGTAATGAAAATGGGCAACAACAAAATACGTGTCGTGTACATGAACATCAAAAGGTACTTGAGCTAAAGCAACTCCCGTTATTCCACCTAAAACAAAGTTAATAATAAATCCGCAGGAAAATAGCATTGCGGCATTAAGTGATATTTTTCCTCCCCACAAGGTAGCAACCCAATTGAAAAATTTAATACCTGTGGGAACAGCTATAAAGGCAGTAGCGATTGTAAAAAATAAGCGCATCCATGGAGGAGTACCACTCGTAAACATATGATGGGCCCAAACAACCAGACCTAATACAACTATTCCCATAATTGAGAAGACCATTGTTGCATAGCCAAAAAGTGGTTTTCTACTATGAATTGGAAGTATTTCACTGACTAAACCAAAGGCAGGTAAAACCATGATATAAACAGCAGGATGCGAGTAAAACCAAAAAAGATGTTGATAAACAATTACATTTCCGCCAAGACTTGGGTTGAAGAAACCGGTATGAGCAACTATGTCAAAGCTTAAAAGTATTAAAGTACCAGCTAGTACAGGCGTGGATAAAACTACAAGAATACTTGTACCAAGCATTGCCCAGCAATACATGGGTAATTGCATTAATTTAAGACCAGGTCTCCTTAGTTTGAGGATGGTGGCGATGAAGTTAATACCACCAAAGATTGAGCTTCCTCCTAAAAGTAATACACTCAATATCCAAATAATTTGACCGGCGGCGGGAGTCGTGATGCTTAAAGGTGGATAAGCTGTCCATCCAGATTGTGCAGCTCCATTTATGAAATAGCTTGTTATCAGCATCAAACCAGAGGGAGGTATCAGCCAAAAAGCAACTGCATTTAGCCTTGGAAAGGCCATATCTCTAGCGCCAACATAAAAAGGTATTAAATAATTGCCAAATGCACCATTTACTACAGGCACGATCCATAGGAAAATCATAATTGTGCCGTGGAGAGTTAAAACTTGGTTGTAAACCTCTCGAGGCATGAAATCCGAGAGCGGACTTGCGAGTTCTATCCTTATTGCTCCAGCTAAAGATCCTCCAATTAAATAAAATAAGAAACCACAAACTAAATATTGAATACCTATGACTTTGTGATCGAGACTAAAACTCAGATATTTGAGCCACCCAGATGGTTGAAGCTTTTCTGGAGGAGTGTTAGTTGGTTTGATTGAAATAGTCATAGATTTATATTGATTCTTTAGAGTTTTCTTTTAGCCAAATATCGAAGTCTTCTTGTTCATCAACTATGACGTTTGATCTCATTCCACCATGATAAGGGCCACACAATTCTGCGCAAACAATTGGGAAATTACCTGCTTTAGTTGGAGTAAAATTTAAAATCGTTGGTTGGCCTGGAATGACATCTTGTTTAAGCCTGAATTGAGGTACCCAAAAAGCATGTATTACATCTTTAGATTCCATTTTTAAACTAACTTCTCTTCCAACTGGAACATGAAGTTCGCCAGAAATAATATCTCCTTTTGGATAATGAAAGATAAAAGCAAATTGCATTGCAGTTAACTCAATTGGTAATGAGGATGAATTTTTTGTAGAGGAAGACTCAATAGGCCCGGAACCGATACCCCCCCAAACTCTCTCAGCCTGATTATCCATTTGCCCACTGTGATCATGCATTAAAGGTTGCATGCCACCCATTCGATCATAGATATCGTAGCTATATAGCCCTACAAACAAAACAACAATTGCAGGGACTGCTGTCCAGAAAATTTCAAGAGAAATATTACCTTCTAAGTCAATGCCATCACCAGTTTCGCCAGGCCTGCGACGGAATTGAAAAAGACTATAAATTACTAATGCAGTCATACCTATGAAAAGTATGCAGCCAATAATGAATAGGACCCGATAGAGTTCATCGTAAACAGGAGCATTCAAGCTCGCGCTCACGGGAAGCATATCGACGTTGTATGCAATCCAAACTCCTCCAATACCAAGAATTAAACTTGATGTCAGAGTTAAGATGGCCGATAGTTTCGGCAAGAAGATCTCCTTTTCTATTTATAGGTTATGGGCAAAAGTAACTAATGTATCGGCTAATTGTTAATTCAAGATGAATAATTATTTTTAAAGAGAATCTTTATGTTGCAGTCCGTTTATTCAGGTGACGTGTACGAAGTAATCGCTACGTTGAATTAACAATGATCTTGATGGATTTTTGCATACGTGCAGGTTTTTTATCCACCAAAGCCACGCTTTAGATTGGGCCAAATGGCTGCTCACGTGGTGGTTGCACTGATCGCTCTTGTGGTGATTGGAGGAGCCACCAGAGTAATGGAGGCTGGTCTGGCTTGCCCAGATTGGCCCCTATGTTACGGATCATTTTTGCCTGGTAAGCAAATGAATTTGCGAGTTTTCTTGGAATGGTTTCATCGCTTAGATGCCTTCTTCGTAGGAATTGTTTTAATTACCCAATTTGCCTTTTCTTTGTATTGGTCAAAAACTTTACCTAAATGGCTTCCTTGGACTTATGGATTCTTAACTCTATTGGTAGCTTTTCAGGGCTTTTTAGGCGCTTTGACAGTACTAAACTTATTGCCATCTTTGGTTGTCATGGCTCATCTTGCGGTTGCCTTTACTCTTGTTGCAATCATGAGTGGCGTGACTCAACAATTGCTTAATCCTGGTAAATCAATTTTCCCGCTTTGGCTTCGTTCCTTTGGCTTCTTATCGCTTTTTTTAGTTACAGCTCAGTCTTTACTAGGTAGTCGAGTAGCAACCTCGTGGGCAGCTCAAAGATGCTTGGATTTTGGAGATTCTTGCAATCTTTTACTACTTCATCGGGCAAGTGCTATCCCAGTGAGCTTTTTGGTGATTTTTTTCGTAATTATTTCATCTTTAAACAGAGATGTTTTTACTAACCAATGGCCTTATCTTTTGACCATTATTTTTTTGATTATCTCACAAATCTTTTTAGGGATTTTTTCTATTCATTTAGGCATGAGTGAACCTAGTCTTATCATTGCTCATCAACTAATTGCATGCTTGTTAGTGGCCGTAATATCAGCTTTGAATTTTAAAGGTAGAGGAATTGATGAATCTTCCCAATCACTTTTTTTAACACAATCAACTTTCGAGACATCTCATGGTTAGCTCTACATCAGATTTAATTTCAAAGCCCGTTAATCGCGAGGAAATCGTTCCTTCTAGAAAGCGTATTAAACTACCTGCCTGGTTAGAGGTCGCTAAGCCAAGATTAATTCCTCTTTTACTTGCTACTACTGTTGGTGGAATGGCACTTTCTGAGGAATGGCCATTACCCTCTCCAAGATTGGCTTGTACTTTAGGTGGAGGGGCTCTTGCGGCTGCGGCTGCAGGAGCTCTTAATTGTTTGTGGGAACAAGATCTTGATAAGCGGATGAAACGTACCAGTAATAGAGCATTGCCTTCTGGTCGCCTTTCTCAGTCTTCTGTTTTTATAGGAGCAATTGCTTGTACACTCGCTGCTTCAGTCCTTTTAGTAAGTGGAGTTAACTGTTTAGCAGCAGGACTTACTCTTTTAGGACTTTGTAGTTATGTACTCCTCTATACAGTGTTCTTAAAACCCAGAACATCTCAAAATATTGTTTTTGGAGGTGTCGCTGGGGCAATTCCTCCTCTCGTTGGTGCTTCAGCAGCAGCTGGACATATTGGATTAGGTGGTTGGTGGTTATTCTCTTTGGTTATGGTTTGGACCCCAGCACATTTTTGGGCTTTGGCCATTTTGTTAAAAGAGGACTATCGATCAGTTGGGATACCAATGCTTCCAACAGTTAGTGGCCCTTTCGTTACAGCCAAAGCTATATCTGTTTATGGTTATCTAACTGTATTCCTGAGCTTTTTAGGCTGCTTTGTTCTACCTGAAGGAGGTTTGTTATATGGAATGTTACTACTTCCATATAATTCAAGACTTCTTCAATTGGTTTCCAGATTAAGAGATAATCCCGAGGATTTAGATCGAGCTAAGGGTTTATTTAGGTGGTCTATTCTTTATATGTTTGGAGTTTGTTTTTTGCTTGTCATTAGTAGATTACAAGTGTCAATTGTTTTTAATGATCAGTTGATGGCTTTGATTAAAGACTTCTCGATAGGGTTTGCGTAAGTCTATAAAATAAAAACTTTATGATCTTGTTCTCAAATATTAATTAGAATTTGTTAGAAGAAATGCGCTGATCTTTTTAGGCGATCTGTTTTTAGATGTTTTTCATCCAACTAAGAGATTTATTTAAGTCTTATGGCTCTGTTAGGGCTCTAAATGGGCTTAACCTTCAAGTGCCTAAGGGTTCTTTGTATGGGTTGCTGGGGCCAAATGGGGCCGGCAAGAGCACTGCGCTTAGAATTATTTGTACTCTTCTTGCGCCTGATTCTGGTTCTGTTGAGGTGGGAGGATCTAATGCCTTGCTTGAAGAAAAAGAAACTAGGCGAAGATTGGGTTACGTAGCCCAAGATGTTGCTATCGATAAAATCCTCACAGGTAGAGAGTTGCTTCAACTTCAAGGAGATCTTTATCATCTAGATAAAAAACATAAGAAAAAAAGAATTGAAGAATTGATTTTGAGACTTGATATGCATGATTGGATTGATAGAAGATGTGGTTCCTTTTCGGGAGGTATGAAAAGAAGACTTGATCTGGCTTCAGGATTGTTGCATGAACCAGAATTATTAATTCTTGATGAACCTACTGTTGGGTTGGACATTGAAAGCCGATCAGTTATTTGGGGATTATTGAAGGAACTAAGGAACAATGAGACTACAATTCTTTTAAGTAGTCATTATCTGGAGGAAGTAGATGAATTGGCAGATGAGATGGCTATTATTGATCAAGGAAAAGTCATTGCGAGTGGAAAACCAGATAATTTAAAAAAAGAACTTGGCGGAGACAGAGTGACACTCAGAGTTCGAGAGTTCAGCGATGAAGTAGAAGCTGAATCTGTAAGGAAATTAATTAAAAATATTAATGGTGTATCAAATGTAGTGGTGAATCAAAAGCAAGGTTACTCTTTAAACTTTTTAGTTCAAAGTAATGATGTCATATCAAACTTGTCGGGTCATCTTTCAAAAGAAAATTTTGAAGTCTTTGCACTTTCTCATAGTCGACCAAGTTTAGATGATGTTTATTTGCAGGCGACTGGTAAAACTCTTATGGATGCTGAATTAGAACTTGCCGGTAAACGAGATTTTAAGCTTGAGAATAAAAAATCAATGCGTTAATTGCTCGTCTTATGTTTGAATTATTAAACACATGATTACTACAAATCCATCACTTGATCAGGAAAAGCAATCTAGAAATGATTTGAATGAAATGTTGCAAGAGATTTTTGCCTTAACATGGAGGCTTTTCATTCAATTAATTCGACGACCTTCAACGTTATTTGCTGGAATTCTTCAGCCTTTGATATGGCTATTGCTTTTTGCAGCGTTATTCTCTAATGCTCCCATTGATTTTTTGCCTGGAGGTAGTAGTTATGGAGAATTCCTTGGAGCTGGATTAATAGTCTTCACTGCTTTTAGTGGTGCGCTTAATGCGGGACTCCCTTTGATGTTTGATAGAGAATTTGGTTTTCTTAATCGGCTCTTAGTTGCACCATTGAGTAGTAGAAGTTCAATAGTAATTTCTTCAGTAATCTACATAACTTCTATTAGCCTTCTGCAGAGTTTTGCAATAATGGCAACTTCTGCTCTCTTGGGTTATGGATGGCCAAGTATGGGAGGTTTACTTCTCATAGTAATAACTCTTTTGTTGTTAGTTTTCGCAATAACTGGTTTAAGTCTTGGATTGGCTTTTGTTTTACCAGGACATATAGAACTAATTGCAATTATCTTCATAGCTAATCTACCTGTCCTTTTTGCTAGCACAGCTCTGGCCCCCATATCTTTTATGCCTGAATGGCTTGGATGGATAGCATCAATTAATCCATTAACATTTGCGATCGAACCTATACGAATGGCTTACCACAATTCTGTAGATCTGAATGCAGTTTTAATTAATGCCCCTTATGGAGAAGTAAATGGATATTCTTGCCTAGCAACTCTGTTGATTCTTACAGTTGGATTATTTTTTCTTATCAGACCTCTTTTAAATCGCAAACTTGCTTGATAATCTTAATTCAGCAATTTAAAAGAACCTTGGAGTCTCGAAAGTATCAGCTACAAAAACAAATTATAGAAGCTCTCAAGGCTAATGATAATGATTTATATTCTCTCCTGAAATCTCAATGGGCGCATCGTTTTGGAGTGGAAAGTTTGGAAGAATTGAAAAGCCTTGAAAAAAATGAATTAAATCAAAGATCAACTAATGTAGATGTAGATTTAGATGTAGATAATCAAAAAAATGATCAATCACAAGAAAATTCTTTCGAGGGTGATAAAACAATTTCTATAAAAGATGATGATATTCAGGAAAGGGAAATAAAAAATAAAGAAGCAGATTTAATTCTAGATAAGAATCATCAAGCCTTTAAAATTAAATCTTATGAAATAGTAGATAAAGCAAATAATGAAAATAAAGCTATAAATCCATTTAAAGAAAATAATACTCATCCTGAGATTAAACCTTTGATTCCTTTACCTCCAAAGCCAAAATATAGTTATTTTAAGAAGTGGTTGTTAAGAAGATAAGGTATTAATTGTTTATATTAATTTCTATTTTCTTGAGTTTAAAACTGTAAATTTTTTTTCATTCTTACATCATTCCTGGCATACCCATTCCGCCCATTCCGCCCATTCCGCCCATTCCGCCCATTCCGCCCATAGGGTCTCCGCCTTCGGCTCCTGGTGCTGATGGGGGCTCAGGTTTATCCGCAATAACAACTTCAGTTGTTATGAGAAGGGAGGCAATTGATACAGCATCTTGAAGGGCAAGTCTTATGACTTTTGAAGCATCTAAGATTCCAGCCTCAAGTAAATTCACGTACTCTCCAGTTTGCGCATTAAAGCCTTTACCTAACCTCTTAATATCTGAAACAACAACATCTCCGTTATATCCGGCGTTTATAGCAATCTGTTTCGTTGGAGCAGTTAAGGCTCTTTTTATAATTTCAACACCAGTTCTTTGATCACCAGATAGTTTTTCAGATAAATCTTCAAGTCCTTCACTTAGCTCTAGAAGTGTAGTTCCTCCGCCTGCAACAATACCTTCCTCAATAGCTGCACGAGTAGCATTAAGAGCATCCTCAATTCTAAGTTTCCTGTTCTTCAATTCAGTTTCTGTGGGGGCACCAACTTTAATTACAGCAACACCTCCTGCGAGTTTAGCGATTCTCTCGTTTAACTTCTCTTGGTCATATTCAGAATCTGTTTCGTCAAGCTCTCTTTTGATTGAGGCAATGCGATTAGATAGTTCGGTATTTTGATTCTCATTTGCGACGATAGTTGTGCTGTCTTTTGTAATTGTCACTCTTCTGGCTTGACCTAGATCAGAAATTTGAACTTTCTCTAAACTCATAGCTTTGTCTTCGCTTATTAATGTTCCTCCAGTTAGTACAGCAATATCTCCAAGAGCAGCTTTTCTTCTCTCGCCGAAAGACGGAGCTCTAACTGCTGCTACTTGCAAAACCCCTCGGTTTTTGTTTACTACAAGTGTCGCTAATGCTTCACCCTCTACTTCTTCTGCAAGAATAATCAAGGGTGTTCCATTTTTTTGAACAGTTTCTAAAACTGGAATTAGATCGGCAATGGATGAAATCTTTTTGTCAGTGATTAATATCGATGGATTTTCAAATTCACAAATTAATCGATCTTCATCAGTAACAAAATATGGTGAGCTATAACCTCTGTCAAATGCCATCCCCTCAGTGATATCAAGCTCAGTAGCTAGAGATTTGGATTCCTCGACTGTTATTACACCATCAAAACTAACCTTATCTATTGCATCTGCGATCATTGAACCTATTTCCTCGTCACCACCAGCACTGACTGTCGCAACTTGTTTAATTGCATCACCACTGACTGATTTGCTTTTTTTCTTGAGATCATTAACGATTTGAGCTACAGCTTTTTCCATTCCCCTTCTCAATTCGATAGGGCTTGCTCCCGCAGCTGTATTTCTTAACCCTTCTTGAACCATAAATTGAGCTAAAACTGTTGCAGTAGTTGTGCCATCTCCAGCTTTTTCTTTTGTTTTTGATGCAACTTGCTCAATGAGCTTTGCGCCTATGTTTTCGAATGGATCTTCAAGATCTATTTCTTTCGCAATAGTCACTCCATCATTAACGATATCTGGGGCTCCAAATTTTTTTTCAATAACTACATTTCTACCCTTAGGTCCAATTGTGACTTTTAGAGCATTGGCTAAATTGTTTACTCCTTTTTCGAGAGCACTACGAGATTCGTCTGAAAAACTTAGAAGTTTTGCCATATTTGGTTTGAATTAAACTTAATCTCCCACAGGAATCACACATTAGGGGAGACTAAATAAGTGGGGAAAGCCGAATTGTAATTCACAAATTATTCCCAATTTTTGCAGAAGGTAGTTAGTGTCAACATATGAACGATCCGGGGACTTTATTTTTTATTCTCATGGCTGGGTTGGCCGGGACTATGACTTTGATTTATTTCCCTTTGAGGATATTTCTTACAGCTACCGCACGAAGCAGAAGATTGAAATTACTGCAACGCATTAGAAGATTGAGAGATGAATTAGGACAGCCTATTGAAAATTGATATCAGCTCAACTCATAACCATCCCACCATCAACTTGAATTGTCTGACCGGTTATGTAAGCCGCAGAAGGATCAGCGGCTAAAAATCTCACTGCTCCTGCCACATCCTCAGGGTTGCCGAATCGTCCAAGCGGGATAGCAGAAAGGATTGACTCACTATTCAGATCTTTTGTCATATCAGTTGAAATAAAACCAGGGGCAACTGCATTTACAGTAATTCCTCTGCTCGCAAATTCTTTTGCTGCGCTTTGTGTGAGACCTACTACTCCTGCCTTGGCTGCAGAATAATTTGCTTGCCCTGGGTTGCCCATTAACCCAACTACAGAAGTTATGTTGATAATTCTTCCTTTTTTTTGTTTCAACATCTGCCTAGATACCGCTCTTGTGCAATAAAAAACACCACTCAAGTTAAGGTCTAAAACTTTCTGCCAATCATCCGTTTTCATTCTCATTAAAAGGCCATCTTTAGTTATCCCTGCGTTATTGACTAGAACATCAATTTTATTATTTTTCTCCAATACTGTTTTTATTAATTCATTTACCGAGTTTTCATTAGAAATATCAGCTTGGAGAGGGTATGCCTTCCCTCCGAATGAGTTTATTTCTGATACGACTTTATTTGCATTCTCCAAAGATGAAGAATAATTGATGATTACTTCTGCTCCTTCCTTCGCTAGAAAAATTGCAATAGCCTTACCAATGCCCCTGCTTGCGCCAGTTACAATTGCAGTCTGACCTTCAAGTAATTTTGATAATGTCATAATCTTATGATCTTAAAATCGTTAAAATCGGATGGTTATTTTATTTAACTTACTATTGAGTTACTTGCTTTTTATAAAGACTTTAAGCTCAGCCAGTAAAAATTGTTATTTTTACTGGTCGAATATATTGAATAAATAATCAATGAAGGGGAATCAGTTTTGCATTTGTTAATTGCGGCGGCAGGAAGTGGAAGTCGAATGGGTGCTGATAGAAATAAACTCCTTTTGAAGGTTGCAGGTAAGACGGTTTTAGAATGGACTTTGAAAGCAGCTTTCGAGGCTAAAACAATCTCCTGGATTGGAATTATTGGACAACCCAAAGATAAAAATCCCATTTGTTCAATTCTTGATAACTCAGTAAAGGCAGTTCAATGGATCAATGGAGGATCAACAAGACAGCAGTCAGTTCAACTGGGATTAGCTGCCCTTCCAAATGATGCTGAGTCTGTGCTGATTCATGATGGAGCAAGATGCTTGGTGAGATCATTCGTTTTTGATGAAATCTCAAAGATTGTTTCCAAGGGACAATCTGTTATTGCTGCTTCACAAGTCACTGACACCATAAAAAAGGTTGATAAAGATGGTGAGATTATTGAGAGCCCTCCTCGCTCAGATTTATGGGCGGCACAGACACCTCAGGGTTTTCCAGTAAATAAACTGAAGCATGCTCATAGTGAAGCAATCTCCAAAGGATGGAATGTAACTGATGATGCATCCTTGTTTGAACGTTTGGGATTGCCAGTGAAAATATATGATGCTGGGCCTTCAAATATTAAAGTGACCACTCCATTTGATCTCGTGATTGCAGAGTCTTTATTGTCTACTTTAAAAGACTAAGGCTCCCTTTGTCACCATTCAAGATGGCTTGACTACCTAGTGGTAGTGATGCATTCCCACAGCAGTGTCCAATAGGTAGACTTGAAACAATTGGGATTCTAAGGTCTTGTGTTCGATCTTTGAAAATATCAAGAAGCTTAAACGTCTTTGATTTGTCGACGTCCTTCTCATCATCACAACCTGTAAACGAACCAAAACCTAGCCCAGATAGCTGTTGTAGAACTCCAGCCAATCTTAAGTGAGTTAGCATTCTGTCAATTCTATAGGGAGCTTCTCCGATATCTTCGATGATTAAAATAGATTTTTTGAAACTTGGGAGATGTTCAGTCCCAATTAAGTGAGTCAGGACAGTGAGGTTGCCAACTATCAGACGCCCCTTTGAGATCCCGCCTCCCCACGGTTCCCCATAAATATCTGGTACGCAATTGCCAAACAAAATTGATTTAAGCCTGTCTTTACTCCAATCTGGTTCGGAACCTAAAGTTGTAATTAGTGGACCATGAATGCCTCCCTGAAATCCACTGGCCAGCCGTGCAAGAAGTATGGAAGTTAAATCAGAAAAGCCTATCATCCAACCTTCTTTCCATGGTTGTTTTTTTTCTAGCAATCTTGCTGATCCCCATCCACCTCTAGCAAAAGCTAGGAGAGGGTAATGATAGTTTGGGTGTAATTCATTAAATCTAACTTCATCATTACCTGCTAAATACCCCCATGACCTATCTATTTCATTGAAATGGTTGCATATTAATCCCCATCCCTGAAGGACTTTGATTCCAGAGTGAAGATCTTCTTTTTTAGTTATTGGCGAACTTGCCGCAACTATGTGAAAAAGATCTCCTTTCTTTATAGGTTCAGTCATTTGCGAATTTTGCTAAAGACATTGATCAAATAAGCTTGCTGAGGATCATTCCAAGCAGTAATAAGCTTCCAAGTCGCACTTGATTGATGAAATGTAAACCTGAAGTCTTAATCCCTTTTTGTCTATAACTTAATAAGAAAACCTCCCTTTGCATTCCTAAAGTAGTTAACAACCAAAAAGGCCAATATATTAATCCTAAATTTGCTTTGAAAGCAGCAAGAGCTAGAAAAACACAAGTTAAAAAGTAGCAAAAAGAAACTGTTTTTAATGACTTTCCCCCGAGACTGATCGCACTGCTATTTAGACCAATTACTTTGTCTTCACTTTCATCTGCCATTGCATAAACAGTATCAAAACCGAAAGTCCAAAGAATAGTTGCAAGCCAACAAAATACTAATGTTACTCCTCCTGCTAAAGAAGATTCACTTGCTGCCCAAGGGATTAAAACTGAAAAACCCCAGCAAATAGAAAGAATAAGTTGGGGATATTGAAACCATCTTTTCGCTGATGGATATAAAAGAATAAAAGGTAATGAAAACGTTGCAAGTAGAAGGCATAAATTTCTACTTTCTTGTGGGATTGAAAGAACTATAAATAGACTAAAAAATAACATTAAAATTAGTAGTATCCATGCTGCCTTTAGAGATACTTTTCCATTGGCCAATGGTCTCTCTTTTGTTCTTATTATCTTCTTGTCAAACTTTCTGTCCCAAATATCATTAGCGATACATCCGGCACCGCTTACAAATAATCCACCTAAAATTATGACTCCTATAACTAATAGAGAAGGAGGGGCTGCAGGAGTTAACCAAAGGGACCACCCAGCGGGAATGAGAAGTATCAATCTTCCGCTGGGTTTGTTCCATCTAAGAAGTTGAAAATAATATCCCATTTTTTGGGTAAGAAGATTATTCACGAAAATTCAAATTGATAATGATTTATAAGGTCTTCTCAATGGGGTGCTGAGGGTGTCAGAGTATTGAGGTTAAACCTACTTATTTATGTTAGGTGACTCAATAAATAAGTCCTCTGAAAGGAATTCTATTGAATTAGATCTTGGCGAAAAGCAAGATGATGAATTATGCCGTGTGGCAACAATTGATATTGGCACCAACTCAACGCATTTGTTAATTGCAAAGATTGAGCGAAAATTAAATACTTTTAGTATTGAACTTGCAGAGAAATCGACAACACGACTAGGAGAAAGAGATCCTCAGACAGGAGAACTTACATCCCTTGCTATGAATAGGGCTTTTTCAACATTAAAGAGGTTTAAGGATTTATCAGAAAGTTATAAAGTTGAGAGTCTTATTATTGCCGCTACAAGTGCAGTTAGAGAAGCACCAAATGGGAAAACCTTTATTGCTGAAATTAAAAATAATATAGGCTTAGATGTTGAATTGATAAGCGGAGCAGAAGAAGCAAGATTGATTTATCTAGGTGTCCTTTCAGGGATGCAATTTGGAAATAAACCTCATCTCGTCCTAGACATCGGAGGAGGTTCGACAGAATTAATCCTTGCTGATAGCTCTGAGGCTCGAGCTTTAACAAGTACAAAGATTGGAGCAGTAAGATTACAAAGAGAATTTATTAAAAAAGATCCAATATCCTCTCAAAATGAATTGTTTTTAAGGTCATTTATCAGAGGCTCTATGGAGTCTGCAATTGATAAAGTATCTAAGAGGATTGAAGCGGGAGAAATACCAGTTTTAGTAGCAACTAGTGGAACTGCTATGGCTATTGGGTCGTTAATATCTAATAAAGAAAATCATATTCAATCAAAATTACAAGGATATAAAATCACAAAAAATAATTTAGATATAATTGTTAGTCAGTTAATTAAAATGACACCTTCTGAACGGAGTCAATTATCCTCTTTAAGTGAAAGAAGATCTGAGATTATTGTTCCAGGTGCTTTGATTTTGCAAACCATAATGAATATGGTCAATGTTAATGAAATTATTTTAAGTGAAAGAGCTCTTCGAGAAGGATTAGTTGTTGATTGGATGTGTCGAAAAAATTATTTAAAAGATCAGCTGAGCTTTCAAGGATCAATTAGAGAAAGAACAGTTATTCATCAAGCGAAAAGATTTGGTGTTAATTCAAAACGATCAAAAAGTGTATCAGAATTTGCACTTACTTTTTATGATCAGACTAAGGGGGTTTTGCACAATGATAATGGTGAAGGTAGAGATCTTTTGTGGGCAGCAGCTAAGCTTCACGCATGTGGTAAGCAAATTAATATAAGTGCCTATCACAAGCATTCGTGGTATTTAATCAAAAATGGAGAGCTCTTAGGTTATTCCCAAAGTGAGCATTTAATGGTAGCTGCTATCGCAAGGTACCACAGGAAAAGTTTTCCAAAAAAAAGACATGAATCTTGGCAATTATTGGTTGATGAAAGTCAAAGAAGTTTAGTAGGTGATATGTCTTTACTTCTTCGACTTTCATGTTCTTTGGATAGAAGACCAGAACCTTTGATATCCAAAATAATTATTGAAGTTAATAAAAAGAAAGTTGATATAGAGCTAATTCCTAAGAACTTAGGCCAAAATTTAGATCTTGAGAAATGGAGCTTATCAAAGGCGATTTTGCTTATTAAAAAGATTATAGATGTTGATATAAATATACTTTAATAAGGTGTCTTTTTGTCTAATAAAAAGATAGTACTTCGCTGAGGATTAACCGATTCATTTTGTCCTTTTTGAATATATTTTAATAGCATAATTGAAGTAAATAATCCTAAAGAACCCGATAAAATTACAAAGATAAATGGATTGAAATTTTTGTTTTTTCTAGTATTTTTCTTTTTAATCACAGGGCTAGGTTTAGGTTCATTTTTTTTCTTTTCATTAAGTTCTTCAAGAATAAAACTAGTATCTAAGTTTAATTTCTCGGCAATTCTTCGAACCATTGCTCTAATAAAAACTTTTTCAGGAAGTGCACTTTCATTCCCTGACTCAAGTGCAATTAATTGTTCTTTCCCAATTCTGAGTGAGGAAGATAGATCCTCTACAGAAAGATTTCTACCTTGTCGTGCTTCCCTGAGAAACTCACCAACAGTTCGTAACGAGGACTTATTATTTGCGACATTAGAACTACCGCTTTTTTTTTCTTCACTTTTTTCCAATTAAAAACCTTTTTGGTATTTAGATTATTCTAAAGGCTCTGTAAAGTCGTTTGTCTCTAAAAGATGATTTAACTATTTTTTTTAATTTTAAAATATACACCTTCGTTTTGCTTTTTAGCTAGACCTAAATAAATGTGAATGCGTAGGATTATAAAGCTTTGATCTATTATTACCGATCTTTAGAGTTGGACTGATTATATATAAAGTTGTTCTGATTAAATTTTGTTCTTGAGATGTTTTTGCCATCTCAGTCAAAGGTATGACTTTTATCCATTCGTCTGGCCAAGTTACTCTATATGCAATTGCTACAGGGGTGTTCGCAGGATAATACTTTATAAGTATGGATTGCACTTCTTCCACATGTCTTGCACTTAGGTAGAGACATAAAGAAGATTGAATAGATGCTAGCTTTTGAAGACTCTCCTTCTCTGGTTTACCTGTCCTACCATCAGCTCTGCTTAGTATTATTGTTTGGGTTAAATCTGGAACTGTTAGTTCGAATCCTAAAGTTGCTGCTGTTGCTTGATATGCGCTTACGCCCGGAACTATTTCTACCTCAATCCCTTCATCATTTAAGCTACATATTTGTTCTGATACGGCTCCATATAAGCAAGGATCACCATCATGGAGACGAACAATTTTTTTACCTTCCTTATGCTTTTTAATTAAGATTAAAAGGATTTCTTCTAGAGTTAATGAACTTGTCTTTATCTTTTCACAATCATCTTTAACAAGTTTTGTTATTTGTGTAGGAATTAGAGAGTCTGTCCAAACAAGAACATCGGCTGATTTTAGTCTTTGTTGAGCTCTTATTGTCATTAAGTCTAAAGCGCCTGGACCTGCCCCTACAATGGAAATCGGATTCATTGATTTCTCCCATTAATTGAGGAAGGATCGGGAAGTGCTTTTTTAGAAACATAAATTCTCCATATTCCTAATAAACCTGCACTAATTAAAAATAAGCTTATCAATTGTGCGATTTTTAGTCCTCCTTCACAAAAAGGTGGAACCCCACCCAAGCAAAGAGGATCAGTTCTTAAGGCTTCTATCCACAACCGGCCTAAGCTGTAAGTGATTAAATACAAGCAACTTAAGCTACCAGGTGGAAGTTTAAGTTCTCTTTTATTTGCCTTTCTAAAAAGAAAAATCAGTATGCTAAAAACAAAAATATTCCATACTGATTCATAAAGAAAGGTAGGGTGAAAATAATCTTGAGTTGAGAAGATTTCTGGCCTAAATCTATAAGGAATAAATAATTTCCAAGGTAAATTTGTAGGAATCCCAAAAGCTTCATTATTAAAAAAATTTCCCCATCTACCTATTGCTTGACCTAATGCAACTGAGGGGACTAAAACATCTATAACATCCCAAAAAGGTTCTTTTCTCCAGCGGCAAAAAAATATAATTGATAATGTACCCATTAGCAGTGCACCATGAATTGCAATTCCTCCTCCCCAGATTTCTAGCGCACTGGGAATAGGAATATTTAAGTTCAGTAAATTAATTGAACTCCAGAAGTTTTTGCCAGTGTAATTTCTCCATTCAAATGCAACATAATAAATTCTTGCACCAATTACAGATGCCAAAACTAAAATAGGAAGTAAATCGTTAATAAGGCTTTTTTTTAATCCTTTTTTTGAGGCCAACTCACCTGATAAATTTAGACCTGCTAAAACTGAAATAGCTATTAGTAATCCATACCACCTTAAAGAAAAAGGGCCCAGTTGAAACAACTCAGGCCCAGGTGATCTAAGCGCTAAAAAAATATGTTCCATCAACTATTTGAATTTATATTCCTTCAGCAGCTTGAACTTTTTCTACTTGTTTCTTTTTAAGAACTAGCATTATTTGGGATAAGCCAACTCCTATAAAGAAAATTATCATTCCAATAACTCTTGCTTTACTTTGTAAAACTATTTCTTTGTCAAGTTGACCAAAACCTCCAACATTTGGGTCTTCGGTTAATTTTGCACCTTTTTCAATAGTGTCACCTTCTTTTATTAATAATGAAGTCCCTGCAGGAAGATTTTCAGTAAAGCTTTCTCCTTCTTCATTGTTTAGATTAATTATTTGTGTTCCATCTTCATTAGTTTCTATTGAAGTTATTTTCCCTGAATTTGTTGCGGTAAACAAATTGTTATTGCTCTTCTCACCAGTTGGATAAACTTGACCTCTTCCTCTATTACCTCCCACATGAATTGAATACTTTCCAAAATTATAATTGCTGTCTTTTCTTGGATCAGGTGATAATACAGGGAAGACAATCTCTCTATTTTGATCCCCTGGTAAAGGACCTACTAAAATAATATTTTCTTGTTCCTCGCTGTATTGGGTGAAGTAAACACCTTGTGTTTCTTCTTTTATTTCATCAGTCCATCTTTCTTGAGGAGCAAGTTTAAATCCATCTGGAAGCATTACAACGGCTCCAACTTGGAGAGGAACTTTGCTTCCATCAGCCCCAATCTCTTGTAGGTCCTTTTTATAGGGTATTTCTACGACTGTTTTGAAAACACTATCAGCAGCAACTGCCTGAGGCACTTCAGCTCTTGTTGGCATACTAGCTACATGACAATTAGCACAAACAATTTTTCCAGTTGCCTCTCTAGGATTTTCAAATTTTTGTTGAGCCCAAAATGGGTAGGCCCAAGTTGGTTGAGGAATTACAAATATTGAAAATCCAATAAAAACTGAAAAAAGAAGAAGTTTTAATGAACGACTCATGGTTTTAGAAATTGTATAAAAGTTTTTTTTCATTTATTTATCATCCCCACCAAGGATCAGTACCAGTTCGAAAATCAGTTTCTGTCCACTGACTTACTAAAACTTGATCATCCTCAATTGAGACATGAGCTATCGCTAGAGATAGAGGAGCTGGTCCTCTAACAACTTTTCCTGTGGAATCGTATTGACTTCCATGACATGGACACATGTATTTATTTGCTCCGCTATTCCATGGCACTACACAACCAAGGTGAGTACAAATCGCATTGATTCCGTAACTAGTAATTGCATCCTCGCCTTCAACTATTAGGTAGGTTGGATCACCTTTAAGTCCTTGGACCAAACTTCTATCACCAACTGGATGGGTTGATAGCCAACCACTTGCACTTACATTGTTTCCTAACTCATCTTTTGCATTTGTTCCACCACCACCACCACCAGCCCTATATGGAGTGAAGTATTGGGCTACTGGATATAACGCTCCTAAAGCGACCCCTGTAACTGTTCCAAAGGTAAGCAGATTCATAAACTGCCTTCTCCCCATTGAGGGCACATCCGCAGTTGTCATTTGTGTCATTACAGACGTTCACCTATATACAGATATTAGACCAGAATGGACACATAAAGGGTTATTAAGCTCTGCCAAGACTAGGTTTTGAAATGAGTTTTGAATTCAATTCGTCAAATTCTGGTAGTTACTCTTCTTCAATTCCATTGGAAGCAGAAGAAGTGATGAAGTGCTTAAGAAGGCGCTGGGGCGTAACATATGATTTGCGATTGTTAATAAAAAGAGACCGGATTTACTTGCAAATGATGTGGGGATTTTTAGAACAACAGTCTTTCCCTATTAATGAAGAGACTTTTAAAGAAAATTTAAATCGAATCTTAGAAATAATTAACCGTGCTGGACAATCAAATTTTGTTAGAAATTGGCTGGAAAATGTTAAGGCTAAACCAAGACTAGGTAAAGCAATTACTTTGGCTTTGCCTATGGATCAAAGGATGGACGAATTTGTCCTTTGAGATTTTTTGTTAAGGCCACTAATCCAATTCCAACAAAAAACAAAAAAGTTATAGATGATGATAAAAGAATCATGGTTATGGGATCAGTTGATGGCGTTAAAACAGCGCCTGCAATGGCTGAGGCCATTACTACTAATCTCCATGCCGATAACATCTTTTCCCAAGTAATTATTTCAAAGAAACCTAGAAGCAATTGAAGTATTGGTATTTGGAAGGCTAGACCAGTTGAAAGCATAAGCAGAAGGACAAAATCTAAATATTTTTCTATTGACCATAGTGGTTCTACAACATCGGCACCATAATTTATTAGAAATCCCATTGCTGCAGGGATCAAAGCCTTCCAGGCAAAGATAATTCCTAAGAAAAATAAAATTGCTGAACCTGCAACTGATGGTGCTATCAAAAGCTTCTCTTTTTTAGTTAGACCTGGAAGGATGAATTTTAAAAATTGGTAAAGTATGAAAGGAAGAGAAAGAGTAAGCCCCCCATAACCCGCAACTTTTATTGAGGTAAATAAAAATTCACCAGGTGCTACTTGTAAAAATTGTATTTTCCCTGCTGGAATTTCTAATGCTTGTACAAGTTTCCTAACAAATAGTAAGCAAAAACCTGACGAAAGAAGAATTGCAATAAGACTCTTGAGGATCCTTTGACGAAGTTCTTCAAGATGGTCAACTAAAGGCATTTCAAAGGATTGAGATGCCTCATTTAAATTAGCTTTTTCCTTGATCATTATCGGAGGAGGAGCTTTAAAAATATTTTCGTTTTTGTTGGAGCTATTCAGGTTGATTTACTTTAATAGATTTATTTTAGTAGGAAATTGGGCTTATAAGAAGCAACTAAGAAATTTGAAAACTATTTTAGAAAAGCTAAATTACTGATTTTTCGACCATACGGGTAGATTTGTTTAATTGTTTTTTGTTGGGTCAGGCAAAATAAAAGGAGGACAATCATTTAGTGAAGATTCACCATAACTAGCATATTCTTTGTAGCCACCCATTTTTCCATTAGTTTTCATTAAAGCGCTTGTAAATGCCAATAAAAGAAACACTGTTGGAGCTCCAATGATTAAAGCAGCACCAAATAAATATCCAATTAAAAATTCTGGAAAAGTGTGATTACCTAGAAACTCATGAGTGCCTAGCAAAAAGTCAATCATTTTAAACTGGTCTAATGAAGATGATAGTAAGTCATTGAAGTTCACTTCTGGTAGAAATATTTCGCGGCTCTCTCAGCTTTTCCCCAAAGGACCTTTCCACCCTTATGACTAACAGTTCCAGGTAAGGATCCTGATATCCTTTGCAGATTCTCAATTGGAACCATAATTATTGGTGTAAGTTTGTTGCCTCTCGCACGGCTAAAAAAAGAAGCAAGATCAGCAGCCAATTCAATATCTTTGTCATCAAAAAGTCCATTGGATGATTTAAGTACAACATGGCTCCCAGGTGTCTCTTGAGCATGAAACCAAAGATCTCCTTTTTTCCCTTTTCTTAGACTAATTAATTCGTTTTGCCTGTTATTCGAACCTATTTGTATCTTAAGTCCGCTAGGACTTTTGACTTCTTTTATAATTGAAGCCTGTTCCTTTTTTCTTTTTGATTTAATCTTAGATAAATTTTTTTTAATGCAAATATATTCTTCTACCTCTTCTTGAAGTTCAATAATTGAATCTAGTTTATATTTTTTATCCACATTATTCTCATACATTAATGAATCTATAAATAACTCAAAAGATTCAATTTCTGATATTTTCTTCTTATGAAATTCGACTCTTTTAAGAATTGATTCTCTAGATCTTTTTTTTCTTTTAGCTTCTTTGAATAAATTTTGAGCCTCAATTATTTGTTTCTTCGTGGGAGATTTTAAAGTTAGAATATTATTAGCCTTCGTTTGCATGGTTATATATTCAGAAATATTTTTAATTAGTAATCCCTGCTCTTCTAATTTTCTTGTTTCATCGTCTTTTGACTTTTGGAGATCATGCTTTAATTTTTCTCTAATAGAATTTATTTTTCTATCAATAATCTTATTTGTATAATATATTCCAAGGCCAAGACCAATTTGTTTATTTTTAACCGTTATGTTTGCTTCTCCCCAGACAACAAACTCAGTAGAACTATTGAAATTTAGGCTGTAATTATTATTCTCAATATCTAATAGCCATTCCTTCCATTTTCTATATATTTCTTCCCATGTATTTAAGTCAATACTTGTTACCGGTTGGTTTATTACATTAATTGCTTCAGTGTAATTATTGCTTGCGATTTGTAATGTTAGAGAAGGACTAATTCCTTGATAAGTATTTTTAAGGCTATTCTTGAATGTTGATGGTACTAGGCATATATTCTCTTTCCATGAATCAAATGATTCAGAGAGTTTAGGAACTAATCCTTTAAGAGGTGGAGGAGATTTATAAAGATCTCCAGTTCCTATTGGTCTTAATCTTGAGTGATTCTCTTTGACTTGTTTCCCAAGAGTAATTACTTTGCTTGATCTGTCTAAAAGTAAAATATTACTATACCTACCCATCAACTCTACTACCAATTCTTTTTCAACATCGTTACCAGGTCTACTAGAGAATTTAAACCTTACTATCCTTTCAAACCCAGTTTGTTGTATCTCTACCAAAGCTAAATTGAGCAATAAATGTTTTAGTTGTTTCGCTAATGTGCTTTTATCACCACATCTTTTTGGGGATGGTATTTGGACAATTCTTGGGTATTCAGCGATCCAACTAATTTCTATCCATGAAAGTTTTTCTAATGTTCTAAATCCTAATTGAATAGTATGTGAATCAATTTGTTGTGCATTTTCAAATCGACTTGGAACTATGTCTTGGCTAAGCTCAAATACAACCGCTTTAAGGGTTGTTAAGTCCATTATTTGAATTGGAACTTTGTTCATTTATCATCCTTTTAACTTTATAAATAATGTAATCAACCTTCAATAGGTAAATTAGGTAGGATCTAATTATGTCATTCTTAGGTAATCTTACTGTTCTTACTGGCCCAAGCGGGGTGGGTAAAGGAACAATTGTTAGGAAAATCCTCGATAGCCATACTGATGTATGGCTTTCTATTTCTGCAACTACTCGTAAACCAAGATCTGGAGAAATTGAGGGGGAACATTATTTTTTCTTAGACAAAAAAAATTTTCAAGAAATAATTGATAGTGAAGGCTTCCTTGAGTGGGCTTCATTCTCTGACAATTTTTATGGAACTCCCAAAAAAATAGTTAAAGAAAAAATAGAAAAAGGAACCAATGTTCTTCTTGAAATTGAATTAGAGGGTGCTCGTCAAATTCGAAAGTCTTTCCCTGAAGCATTACAAATATTTTTAGCACCACCAAATTTATCTGAACTGGAAAAACGAATTAGAGGAAGAGGCACTGAGACCGAAGAGGCTATTAAAGATCGTTTGGCGATAGCAAATAAGGAACTTATTGCAAAAAAGGAGTTTGACGCTGTAGTTATTAATGAAGATATAGAAAAAGCCTTCAAGGAAATTGAAGGCTTAATGGGATTAAAAACTTAAATTTAATAAATAATTTTTATTTTTAAAAAGACATTGGATGGAAAAGCAAATCCGGAACAAATCTATTAAATTCAACAATTATACCTGCTGTTAAAGTGATCCATATCGCTGCTACGACTGGTGCTGATCTAAACCATTTGGTACGAAATAATTGAAACATGATTGAGAAGAATTAAGTGGTTTTTAAAATTAGATAAATAACTTTTTAGCCTCTTGGACCATTAAGAGAAACATTATTGTCTTTTTCCCTGAGCTCTCCATTCTTTCCCTCTCTATTAGCTTGGAGAGGCCAAGCGGCTCCTCTTTTTAAGCATTGCCAAGCAAGATCAGTATCAATAATGATTTCATATTCTGCAGCGTTCTTTTTACCTCTAACAGCTCTTACATACTCCCTTCCAGACCAACCAATAATGCCAGCAATATATATAAACATTACTCCTGGAATAAGTAGATCTCCTTCATGACCTCGGTTAATCCATGCACCCCAAGGCTCAATAGGCGGACCAATTATTAAATGAGGAAGCCCATCGTCTCCACATAAAGCTTTACTATATCTTTCAAATCTTTTTATGGCCTGGTCAGTGGAAGCTGCGCTTGCTCTTTCTTGGAAACGGGGATTATCAGCACAAGACACCAAAGCAGAAGCCGTGAAATCTGTTGGAGCTCTATCAGCATTTAATGCTGGACCTGGCCTTGCATTAGCTATTGGAGCTATTCCTAAGAAAAGAAATGCTGAAAGTAGAATTGATAAAATACGACTCATGAGTTCTGATTTTTATCTGTTGCCCTGTTTTAATGGGATTTCAATACTAAACTTAGTTGATCAACAGCAATAAATGTCAATAATTTTATCCCTCGAAACAAGTTGTGACGAGTCTGCAGCAGCTTTGGTTTCTGATGAAAAAGGAAAAATTGATTTAATAGGTAATGAAATAGCTTCACAAATTGATGAACATGCTAATTGGGGTGGCGTTGTTCCCGAAATTGCTTCTAGAAGACATTTGGAAAATCTTCCATTTTTAATTGAAGAAGTTTTTGCAAAATCAAAATTAGAGATAGAAGATATAGATGCAGTCGCGGCAACTGTTACTCCAGGATTAGCTGGTTCACTTTTGGTTGGATCAATTACGGGAAGAGCTTTAGCGAATTTGCATCAAATACCATTTTTAGGAATTCATCATTTGGAGGGACATCTCTCATCAATATATTTGTCAGAAAGTCATCCTAAACCTCCTTTTTTAGTCTTATTAGTCAGTGGTGGTCATACTGAATTAATAAAAGTAGATGCTCAACATAATTATCAACGTCTTGGGAGAAGTCATGATGATGCTGCTGGTGAAGCTTTTGATAAGGTTGCAAGGCTTTTGGGACTTTCTTATCCAGGGGGGCCATCAATTCAAAAAATAGCAAAATCTGGAGATCCAAAAAAATTCTTATTCCCAAAAGGGAGAGTCTCTAAACCTGAAGGTGGTTTTTATCCATATGACTTTTCTTTTAGTGGTTTGAAAACGGCCGTATTTAGGCAGATAGAAAAAATCATGTCAGAAAATAAAAAATTGCCAATAGAAGATATTGCTGCAAGTTTTGAATTCGTAGTAGCTGAGGTCCTAGTAGAGAGGAGCTTTCGATGTGCACTTGACCAAGGTTTGAATTCTATTGTTTTAGTGGGAGGAGTTGCTGCAAATAAGCGATTAAGGGAAATGATGCTTGCAAAAGCATCTGAAAATTCAATTAATATTGCTCTTGCACCCATGGAATTTTGTACTGATAATGCGGCAATGATTGGGGCAGCAGCTTTGTTAAGATTATCAAAAAATACTATTAAAAGTTCAATGGAACTCGGTGTTTCCGCCCGTTGGCCTCTAGAAAAATCTGATTCACTTTATTATCCCAATCCTCCTTTTTAATCTATGTTTATAAGCTTTTAATTTTTTATTATGTCTATAAATCAAACAGATGAAGCAAATAAATCAACTAGGCTTGCAAGCTCAAGTGAACTTAATTCATGGAAGAGAGGATTTACTCCTCAAGCTGAGATATGGAACGGCAGAATGGCAATAGCAGGTTTGATTGTTCTATTAACTATCCTTTTGGTTTCAAATTTAATTTTTTCTGGTTAGAAACAAATATTAGTTCTACCCTGATATTTAGTTTTTATTATTTGATTGTCATTTTGCTTATTTAGTGAATGCGGATCTTATCGATGGATTTTAAAAAGAGAGATGTTAAGTGGTAAAAAGACAGTAGTTTTTATTGGTTTGAATCCTTCGAAAGCTAATGCAACGAATAACGATAGGACTTTAACTAGGATAGTTAATTTTTGTTCGAGATGGAATTACAAAAATATCTATATCATTAATCTATTTGGACTGATTTCCAAGTCTCCTATTCAACTATCAAAAAGTAATGATCCTATAGGTGAAAATAATGATTTAATTATCTTTAAATCGTTATTATTTTGGCAGAAAAATACTTATTGTGACTTGTGGTTAGGTTGGGGTGACAAAGGTCAATTAAAAGGACGTGATCTTAAAGTTCTAAAATTAATTAGAAATCTTTCAAATTTCAAGTCAAACGAAAATAATTATTCTAAACGTATTTTAAGTCTTGGCCTTAGTAAAAAAGGCAACCCTCGACACCCTCTTTATATGCCTAATCAATCTTTCTTAAGAAAATTTGAGCTGTAATTTTTAATTGGTTTTTTCAGTTGTTTTCTAAATTAGAAATTTATAAATAATAATTGGATTGAAACGCTTGCTACTCTATAAGAATATGTAAATAAAATCAGATCATTAACTTATTTATTTCCTTAGTTAGATTTAATGGATACTTGCTCATGTCTTCATTGCTAGTTATTTATGACTCCTGAGAGGCTTGGCTTGCTCTGGGGTATCACAGTTTTTTCTGGAGCTGGAGCAAGATTACTATCAGTGATAACAGGACTTCCTGGGGTAGTTTTATTGTTGCTATCTGGTTTGTTGATTGGGAGATCAGGTCTTGGATTGGTTGAACCTTTAGATTTAGGTAAGGGGTTAGAGACAATAGTTGGTTTATTGGTAAGCCTTGTTTTATTTGATGGTGGATTAAATCTTCGATTTCCTGGCGGGACAATTAAGTCAATAGTTCTAAGAATTTCCTCAATTAGATTAATTATTTCACTGGCAGCAGGCTTCTTCGCTGCTCATTGGTTCGCTGGGCTTGGTTGGTCCGTAGCAGGGGTTTACAGCGCAATTGTGCTTGCTACCGGGCCAACTGTTGTAACCCCACTAGTTCGACAAATTCGACTTTCATCTCCATTGAGTGATGTGCTCGAAGCTGAAGGTTTAATCCTTGAACCTATCGGAGCAGTACTAGCACTATTGTTATTAGAGCTTGTTGTAGGAGATCTTCATGGCTGGAGGGAACTTCTTATTGGTTTGCTTTCAAGGCTTGGAGGAGGGGTTCTGATTGGTTCGATAGCAGGCCTATTGTTATCAGAAGGCTTGAAACGCCTACGATCCGAACCATATATTGGAATCAGATTGCAACTAACGCTTGGGGTGATTTTCTTGCTTTATGGAGTATGCGAATGGTTATTGCCTGAATCAGGATTGCCTGCATCTGTTGCAGCAGGGTTTGTAGTTGGACAAAGACCCTCTACACAGGCAAATGAGCTTGATAAACTGATAAGAGAATTAGCTCAGTTAGCCATAACAATGCTTTTCCCTCTATTAGCCGCAGACGTTTCATGGGGGGAATTAAGTCCTTTGGGGTGGGGAGGTATAACTTGTGTACTTTTTTTGATGATAATAGTTAGACCAATAGCTGTATCAATAGCCACTTATGGATTACCTCTTGAAAACAAACAAAGATTGTTTCTTGGTTGGTTAGCCCCCCGAGGAATAGTAACTGCAGCAGTTGCTTCTTTATTTTCCATCAGGTTAGAACAAGCAGGTGTTTTAGGCGCTGGAAAACTTCAAGGATTAGTTTTTTTAACAATATTAATGACAGTAGGGATACAAGGTTTAACAGCTCAACCTTTAGCAAAAATGTTGGGTTTGTTGGATGAAGATAAAGATCTAGATAAACCGACTAATTCGAGTTCTATCTTTACTGAATCTTGAAAGTAAAACCCAACTTTGAATTAAATCAGGCCCATTTAGGGTCCCAAAAAGAGCAGCTCTTAGACTTTTCATAACAAGACCTTTTTTTACTTCGCAGTTTTTTGATGCTTGATTAATTAAATCAAGCGCGTCCTCTTTAGATAAGAATTCATCATCAGTGTTTTCCAACTTCTCAAAAACAAACTTTAAAATTGCTGCGGCTTCTTTTATTTCCAGTTGCTTTTTCCCATCATTACTTAATTCTGGCTCTTCAAAAAAAGGTTTAGCTTGCTCAACTCCATCGTTAATAAGAACCATGGAAGGCCCTATTAAACTTACTAGATGGATTCCCCATTCTCGACTGGGAAGATACCATCCATTTTTTCTAAATAATGGGTCTAAATGTGCTAGTAGAGTCTCGGCTGACATCTCATGAATTACTTGGGAGTTTAGCCAGTTCAATTTGTCCCAATCAAATTTTGCTGAAGCTTTATTAATCTTTTGAAAACTGAAAATCTCTGAAATCTCTGAAATTTTGAACCTTTCATTAATTCCTTCTGGAACAGACCAACCAAGTAGAGTCATATAATTCGCCATCGCTTCAGATGTGTAACCCATTTCTTTGAATTCCGAAATTGAAGTAACCCCATCTCTTTTTGAAAGTTTTTTGCCTTCAGAATTAAGAATTAAAGGAGTATGAGCGAAAACGGGAATATTTAGATCAAGAGCTTCGTAAAGAAGAATTTGCTTTGCTGTATTTGCAAGATGATCTTCTCCCCTTATGACATGCGTAATTTTCATTGCTGAATCATCTGCTACAACAACTAAATTGTATAAGGGATCTCCAATTGAATTTGATGGTGCTCTTCTTGCGATGACCATATCACCGCCTAAATCTTTTCCACTCCATGTCATTTCTCCTCGAATTAAGTCATTCCATGAAATTGATTTTTGATCACTAATTTTGAATCTGATAACAGGTTCTCTTCCAAGCTTTATAAATTCTGATTCTTGTTCTGAAGTTAAGTCTCTGTGCCTATTGTCATATTTTGGAGCTAAACCATTTCTCTTTTGAGTCTCTCTCATTTCATCTAGTTCAGCTTCTGATACATAACACTTGTATGCCAATCCTTTATCCAGAAGTGTTTTTATAATTTGTTTATGTTCATTTACTCTTTCACTTTGAATAGTTGGGGATTCATCCCAATTAATTCCTAGCCATTGGAGCCCATCAAATATGTTTTTTATATATGCTTCTTTCGATCTTTCAATATCAGTATCTTCAATTCTTAAGAGAAAAAGACCACCTTCTTTTTTCGCAAATAACCAGTTGAATAGAGCCGTTCTTGCTGTTCCTAGATGAAGTGTTCCTGTTGGACTTGGTGCCAATCTTACCCTAACTGTCAAAGCTCTAATTTGATTTAGATACGGGACCGACGGGATTCGAACCCGCAACTTCCGCCGTGACAGGGCGGTGCTCTAACCAGTTGAACTACGGTCCCAGATTTAGGCCTTAAAAAGGATTTTATCTCTTATTAAAATCCTTTGTATTGACCCAATGAGTATCATCCTAAAAATGCCTTCTAGTCAACTAAGGATTAATATTGTTGACTTAAGAAAACTATCTTTATAAGGTTTTTTTCAATCTAATTCTCTGTGAAAAGAGATGCTCATGAAATAAAACTAAATAAGAAGAAGACTTTTAAGGACGGAAACCTGCAGGCTCTATGAGCCTAACTTGATTCCCACGAGCTGTGAACTCGCGGCCTTGGTCGCTTTGCACTACAACACGGCCACCTGATTTTACACGAATAACTCGAGCCCTGACCCAGCCTAATGCAGCTGACTCAAGAACTTTTACGACATCGCCAGGTTGAAGATCCAACTCCATTCTTTAAAAAAGTAACTGCAGAAAGGGTTTTCGAACGCGCCGTGGAGGACTTGAACCCCCGACATCAGGTTTTGGAGACCTGCGTTCTACCAACTGAACTAACGGCGCATTTTATATACCCTTTAAGTCATTGTTGAACAATGACTTTTGATTGAGGAGGCCGAAACCTCAGCGGTCGAAGCGCTGCTTTACGCGTGTGGCTTTGCCAACTCGCTCACGCAGATAGAAAAGCTTCGCTCTTCTTACTTTACCTCGGCGTTCAACCTTAATGTATGCAACTTGTGGACTATGAACCAGAAAAATTCTTTCAACTCCGATTCCTTGGAAAATTCTCCTTACTGTAATTGTTTGATGAATTCCTCCATGTCTCTTTGCTATTACAACTCCCTCATAGGGCTGAACCCTCTCTTTATTACCTTCACTTATTCGGACACCGACACGCACAGTGTCTCCAACATAAATATCTGGGAGATCTTTGCTTAGTTGTGCGTCTTCAAAAGTCTTTATTATTTCTGCAGGAGAGATCTTTTTTATTGGAATTTTCTTTCCTTTAGAGTTCGTTTTTGAAGCAATTTTTACTTCAGACTCCACTGAAGCATTTGATTCATCTTCAACTTTTACCTCTTCTGATGAGGTTTCTTTCGAATCAACGGACATCACCAATTACTCTTAATTTGGCCAGGATCTTATTGTAACCTTTGGTTTCTCAAATTAAAAATTTTTTATATATCTGGATCTTTACATCCCTGTTTGACCACAATTTTTTCATTTAGCTTTTATTAAGTCATTGATTGAGCGTTTATAAAGAAAAATTAGTTTTCTCTACCTTTTCCTTTGATCTAGGAATATTTATTAAATAAAAGAATTTTTTTAATAAAACCGTCCCTCTCCATTTAATAGTTCAACTATTATTAGTTGGTTGAAAAATGCAAATTTTGAGGTTTTTACTTTTTTCCTGAACAATGAAACTTTTCTCTGATCTTCTTTCTTCTGCAAACTCAAAAATCCCTATCAATAATGGACCTGTTATACAACAAAGGGGAGGAGTGGAAATCAAGTCCTCTAGAGAGATAGAAATTATGCGTAAATCTAGTAAAATAGTTGCAACCGTACTGAGTGAAATTAGAGACTTAGTTAAACCTGGAATGTCTACTTTGGATCTAGATAAATATGCAGAAAAACGAATCAGAGATCATGATGCAAAGCCAAGCTTCAAAGGTTATCATGGATTCCCAGGTAGTATATGTTCAAGTATAAATAACGAGGTTGTTCATGGAATACCAAGTAAGACGAAAATTATTAATGATGGAGATTTGCTTAAAGTAGATACGGGAGCTTTTTATAACGGTTACCATGGAGATAGTTGTATAACTATTTGCGTAGGCAATACATCAGATAAAGCAATTGAATTAAGTAGAGTTGCGAAAGATGCTTTGATGCTTGGAATAAAACAAATTAAGCCACAAAATAAACTTCTAGATATAGCAGGAGCGATAGAAGATTATGTTAAAGCCAATGGTTTTAGTATTGTCGAGGATTACACCGGACATGGTGTAGGTAGGAATCTTCATGAAGAACCTTCGGTATTTAATTTTAGAACTAATGATCTACCAAATGTCACTCTGAGAGAAGGAATGACTATTGCTGTGGAACCTATAATTAACCTTGGGTCAAAATACTGCAAGACACTTCGTGATGGATGGACAGTAATTACAAAAGATGGAAATCTTTCTGCTCAATGGGAGCATACTGTCTTAGTTACAAAAAATGGTTTTGAGATCCTTACTGACAGAGGCGATTAATTTTCTTTTAAAGAGTTTAATTTGTGTAAATTCTATTTATAAATTTTGAATATAATATTCTAATTAATTCAACAACTGGCATTATTAAATAAGTTATTGGATTGGGAGATACTATGATTAAATAACCTTCTTTTTCTGCTTTATTTATTATTTTTTTTGCTACGTATTCAGAGTTCATTATTCCTATAGGGTTTAAATTCGATTTAAAAGGGCCTAAGATTAATTTTTTGATAATAAAAGAATTTCTTTTTTTCATTGATAAGTTACTTTTTTTTAAACTTACAAGTTCACCTATTAGACGTTTTGTTATTTCATATACTGGACTAAAAGCTATTTGAATCTCTGCTTCAGATGTGTTTACCCATACTTCTTTAGAGTTTGACTTATTCAACTCATTAGACTCTGCTAATTTTTCAAATATTTCTATTAATCTCCAATGACTGAGGGAATTTATTTCTATCGCTTTATTTATTTCATTTGAATCAATCATTTCTTTTGGATTAAAGCCATGATTAAGTATTAAAATATCAATATTAGCAAGGGATTTGGAGAGGAGTCTTTCTTTCCCACAGGACCAAAGAATCCAGTCATCCGGTTTGCTTGCATAAGAGTTATTATTATTTTTTTTGTTATGAGTTAAACCCACTACATAAGCCCCCTTTTTTTTTAGTACTTCAATAAGAGACTTGCCAAGGCTCCCACTTGCGCCAGTTATGGCAATTTTTAAACCTTTAAACCTTGATTTTTCTGACAAGTTTTTGTTTATTGAGTTGAAGCTATTGTATGTCTTACAAAAAAATTAGGAATTTTTGGACAATATTTGTCTAATTAGAATTTTATAGGGAATAAGTGTTGAGAACTTTTTCAAAAAGCCTAAACTTATAAGGTTATTAATCTCTCATCAGATCTTTAATTAATGAGCAAGACCTTTCTAATTGGATCATGTGAACCATTTAGCGGTAAGTCAGCATTAGTTCTTGGTATTGCAAGAAATTTAATTGCTTCAAATCATTTGGTTAGATTTGGTAAACCATTAGCCACAAGTCTTGAATTAAATGTCTCTGAAAGAGGAGACATGCAAGATATGATTGATGATGATGTTAGGTTCGTTGGAAAGACATTAAAATTGTCCGCTAAAGATTTAATTCCCTCAATTCAATATTTGGCAGCCTCCAGTTCTAGTAAGAGGATTCAGGAAAATATCTTAGATCCTGGGATTAAATTTGATGAGTTGAGACTATCTCTTAATTCTTCGGGTGAGGCTATAAATATTCTTGAAGCAGCAGGTAGTTTGCATGAGGGACTCTTATACGGATTAAGTCTGAGTCAACTCGCTAAAGGTTTAAACGCTAAAGTTTTACTCGCTCATTTTTGGCAAGATAGTAGAAGCGTTGAAGCTTTATTGGAGGCAAAAAATCAACTAGGTGATCATTTAAGTGGTGTTGTCTTAAATGCTGTTAATCCAGATCAAATCAAAGATATTAAAGAAAATATAGTCCCATCTCTTAAGTCACTAGGTCTAAATGTCTTTGGAGTAATGCCCAGGTCCCCTTTGTTGAGGAGTGTCACTGTTGAAGAATTGGTGAGACGTTTAAATGCTCGAGTTATTTGTTGCTCTGACAGGCTTGAGTTAATGGTCGAGACGTTGAGTATTGGCGCTATGAGTGTGAATTCTGCAATGGAATTTTTTCGAAGAAGGCGTAATATGGCCGTAGTGACAGGAGCTGATCGAACAGATATACAATTAGCCGCTTTGGAAGCTTCTACTCAATGTTTAATACTGACAGGGGCTGGCGAACCACTACCACAATTGATTAATAGATCAGAAGAGTTGGATGTTCCATTGCTAAAGGTTGATCGAGATACTCTTTCAACGGTTGAAGTGATTGAGCATGCATTTGGTCACGTGCGTCTTCATGAAACGGTCAAAGCTACTTATGCTTTTCGTTTAGTACAAGAACATTGTGATCTTGATCGAATCTTTAAAACTTTAGGAATTTCTTCTTGAGTTCATAAATAGTGGCTACCTTTAAATTATCTGAATTAGAATGTCCTTGAGTCGATCACTCGATCTTCCTGCATTGGGACGAGTTGATACTCTCGCTCAGGAATTGGCCTTGTTGAAAAACGAGGGGAAAAGAAGTATAGCTTTTTTGGGCAGCAGGCATGTCCCTGTAGTTTCGATCCACATAGTTGAATTAATAGCAAGGTCTTTAGCTGAGGAGGGTCATTCGATAATTACTTCAGGTTCTCAAGGAGTAAATGCTGCAGTGATTAGAGCGGTTTTAGATATCAACCCCGCTCTTTTAACTGTTTTGCTGCCACAGTCTCTTGATAGGCAAACTGCTGAGGTTAAGGATCTTCTTAGCAGTGTTTTACATTTAATAGAGAAAGAAGACAATAATGATTTACCTTTGCCAATGGCAAGTAGTCTTTGTAATCAAGAAATTATTAACAGATGTGATCAATTGATTTGTTTCGCATTTCATGATAGTGAAACATTGTTGAGTAGTTGCCACAGTGCTGAAGATATGGGAAAAGTTGTTAGCCTGATGTTTTTTGATTGATTTTTCATTCAAAGGTAATTAATTACTTCTAGATTTTCAGTAAACCTGTGAAATATCTAATAGGTATATTTATAAGCAATTTGGCTTTTTTTTCATAAAATGGTGGAAACAAAGAAAAATTTTTATGCCCTCTTCTTATTCTTTTGACGTGGTTTCAGAATTTGATCAGCAGGAATTAGTCAATGCTATTGATCAATTGAGGAGAGAAGTGGATCAAAGGTATGATCTAAAAGACTCAAAGACGAAAATAGATATTAATGAAGATCAACTCTCGATTGTATCTCTAAGCGATATGACAATCGAATCTGTAAAAGATATTTTATTACAGAAAGCTACTAAAAGAAATTTATCATTAAAGATATTTGATTTTCAAAAGATTGAAAATGTAGGAGGAAATATGGTAATGCAAATTGTTAAATTAAGGAAAGGTTTATCTCAAGAAATTTCAAAAAAATTAAGTAAGTTGGTTAGAGATAATATGAAGAAAGTAACGGTATCAATACAAGGAGATAGTTTGAGGGTTACAGGAAAAAATAAAGATGATTTGCAATCTGTAATTAACTTAATTAAGAAGCAAGAAGAAGATTTGGAGGTAGCTCTACAATTTCAAAACTATAGATAGTTAATACGATCAAAAACTTTAGTCATTAAGAAAATTTATTATGGATCCATTAATAAAAAAACTTTCTAATAAAGCAATTGACTTATCTGGAAAGTCAAAAAATGATTTAGAAAGAACATGTTGGATGATTGTTCATGAGTATAAGCATGGTTCTATGCCAACGGAATATGATATTAGAGAGATTGATGAAGAATTATATTTGGAGGTTTTAAGAATTGCTAAAGAGATAATTTAGGATGATAAGAAAGATACTTTAAATTAATCAAAAAAATCTCATTTTAATCAATTTTAAATATAAGGTAATTATTTTTTCTATCTAACAATTTTCGCAATATTCTCTAAACCAACATAAAATCTTTATAGATAACTTTTTTTATGACAACGCCATTTCGTAATGTGACTCCGAATGGACCAGGTGGCACAACAACACTTTTACTCGTTCTTTCCTTTACTGGTTTTTTGCTTCTTACTCAATCATTCTTTGTTGTTCCTGCTGGTCAAGTTTCAGTTGTGACAACATTAGGAAAAGTAAGTGGTAGACCACGTAGTCCTGGCTTGAACTTTAAAGTCCCTTTTGTTCAGAATACTTACCCTTTTAATGTTCAGACTCAAGTCAGACCAGAGAAGTTTGATTCATTGACAAAAGATCTGCAAGTTATTTCTGCAACTGCAACTGTTAAATATGCTCTAAAACCCAACGAGGCAGGAAGAGTCTTTAAAACTATCTCTTACAACGACAGAGAGATATATAACAGGATTATTCAGCCATCACTACTTAAAGCACTTAAATCAGTATTTTCAAAGTATGAGTTGGTTACTATAGCTAGCTCATGGAGTGATATTTCTGAGTTGGTTGAGCAAACAGTAGCTGATGAACTTAATAAGTTTGATTATGTTGATGTTCAAGCTCTTGACTTAACAGGTTTGACAATTGCAGATGAATACCGAGCTGCAATTGAACAAAAACAGATTGCTGAGCAGCAATTATTAAGAGCTCAAACTGAAGTTAAAATTGCAGAGCAGGAAGCTTTGAGATATGACACATTGAATAAAAGCCTTGATGATCAAGTCCTTTTCAAATTATTTTTAGATAAATGGAATGGCGAAACACAAGTAGTTCCTGCTTTACCTGGTTCTAAGTCTGGAAATGTTCCAGTAATTGTGGGAGGAAGAAATTAATTAGAATTAAAAACTTTAAATAAAAAATTAATCCAATTGAATTTATTAAATTCGATTGGATTAGTTTTTATGAAATTTCAGAGAAGCTTTCTTGAAAAGCTTTAATTGTAGAAGTTATGTCATCTTCTGAATGAGCAAGTGATGTAAAACCAGCTTCAAATGCACTGGGAGCTAAATAAACACCTTTTTGAAGCATCAATCTATGCAATTTGCTGAAAAGTACAGTGTCAGCAGATTTGGCTTCCTCAAAATTTCTAACAGGTCCTTCACATAGATAAAAACCGAACATTGCGCTGATGCTCTGACCATGAATGGCAATATTTGATTCTTTAGCAGCTGCAATGACTCCATCGACAAGCTTTTTAGTAAGAGATTCTAATTTTTCGTAAGTACCTTCTTGCTTAAGAAGCTCAAGAGTTTTAATGCCTGCTGTCATGGCAAGAGGATTGCCGCTCAATGTACCTGCTTGATACATAGGACCAGCTGGAGAAACCATTGACATGATTTCTTTGCGACCGCCATATGCCCCTACTGGAAGCCCTCCTCCAATTACCTTTCCCATAGTGGTTAAATCAGGAGTTACTCCGAAACGCTCTTGGGCACCTCCATAGCTGATTCGAAAACCAGTCATTACTTCATCAAAAACTAAAAGAGCTCCGTTCTCCTTTGTTACCTCTCTTAAGCCCTCTAGAAATCCTGGTTCAGGTGTGATGAAGCCTGCATTTCCAACAACTGGCTCAAGGATGACTCCAGAGATAGCATCTGGATTTTCAGCAAATAGCTCTTTAACTGCTTCAAGATCGTTATAGGGAGCAGTAAGAGTATTTGCGGTTGTACTTCTTGGAACACCTGGTGAGTCTGGTAGACCAAGTGTTGCGACTCCTGAGCCTGCTTTCACTAAAAACATATCTGCATGCCCGTGATAGCAACCCTCGAACTTAATAACTTTATCCCTGCCAGTAAAGGCTCTCATTAAACGAAGAACCGCCATACAAGCTTCGGTACCACTATTAACAAAGCGGACCATCTCAACGCTTGGGACAGCATCGATAACCATCTCAGCAAGCTTGTTCTCGAGAACACAAGGTGCTCCGAAGCTTGTACCTTTTTCAAGTGTTTCTTGAAGGGCTGAAATTACCTCAGGATGGGCATGGCCACAAATGGCTGGCCCCCAGCTGCCTACATAGTCGATGTATCTGTTTCCATCAACATCCCAAGCATAAGGACCTTTAACTCGGTCAAAAACTATTGGATCCCCTTCAACAGATTTGAAAGCTCTTACAGGTGAACTGACTCCACCAGGCATTAAATTTTTGGCAGCGCCAAAAATTTCTTCAGATCTTTTTGTGTTCCACGCGTCTGTCACGGCACCTCAGCGAATGAGCTCATAAACACAGTCAGCCATAATGGCCTAAAAGTGACTGATTCGTCTAAATTTTTGAATCTGTTCAGCATCTGGTTATTTTTTTTAATCTTTAAAACTCATAACGTTTGAATTGGCTTCAAGCTTAAAAACAAGTGATAGAAAGACTTTTTTTGAGATCTTACCTGTTTAATTCAATGTTTTTTAGTTGATTGTGAATATTTGATTTGTTAATTCTGTGATGATTTGAAAATAGAAAATGGCTTGGTTCTTTAAAAGAAAAATTCATTTTCATCTTCAGATGGAGGCCAGCTAATGTCGACAACTACAGGTGCGTGGTCACTCGGTTTCTCTCTAGATCTTGGTTCTTTGTCAATCCAACAACTATTGGCACAAGAAAGAATATCTTCTGTAGTGTAAATATGATCGATCCGCCAACCCTTGTCTCTTTCCCAGGCTGAATGGCGATAATCCCACCAAGACCAATGTTTCTCTCCAGGCTCAAAGATTCTAAAAACATCTTCTAATTCCCCTCCTAAAGCATCTTTAAGTAATTTTCTTTCTGTAGAAGAAGCCATAATTGTTTCTACATATTTACTTGGGGTATGTATATCTCTATCTTCAGGGGCAATATTGAAGTCTCCTAATAAACATATAGGCGTATTGCTTGAATTAATTTTTCTTAGATAAGCTTGTAGGCATTTTATCCACTTCTCTTTATAAATAAACTTATCTGAATTTATAGATGATCCATTTGGAACATAAACATTTATAATTCTAATACCATTAATTTCAGCGCTTATAATTCTTTTTTGCTCACTTAATATAGATAAATCTTTATATTCTGTGATTACTTCATCAAAACCAATCTTTATATTATTAATTGGGAATCGACTTATTATTGCTACTCCATTGTAAGATTTTTGCCCAGAGATTAAAACCTCGTACCCAAGGTTTGAGAAAATTTCAATTGGAAAGAATTTATCTTCGGTTTTTGTCTCTTGTAAGCAAAGAATGTCAACCTTGTTAGTGACGATCCATTCTTTGACATGATCTATTCTTGAACGAATAGAATTAACATTCCAGGTTGCAACAAGCAAGACTTAAAATTTTATTTCTTAAGTTATTATCATGGAAATTCAGGCGAAAGTTTAGTTTTGAACCAAACTGCACGTTTTATTAATAGCCAATTATTGTTCGCTTTGATTTGCTTATCACCAATTTTGATTGCGGCTGGGCAAGTTTTTTCTTCTTCAAGAACAATAAGAATTTCGGAAGTAAAAAATTATTCAACTGATGAGACAAGGGATATATACAGCACTTTTGATTCAGAAGATCAAATTGATCAAGGGTTACCATTAGATCCATTTGATTTGATGAACCGTCTTAAACAAGCAGGAGCGATGAATAATGCTACAACTCCATCAGATGCACTCGATGAAGCTCTCAATGCATTTGATCAGTCAGACTATGAAAATGTCCCAAATGAATAAAATCACAATAGTATTTGTAGGATTTTGGTAAATTTAATATTGGTCACTAAGGGCTTGTTTTTTAAATAGATGCAGAACCATCCAATCCCCTCAGTTACTGATCCATTGCAATACCGAGCAATTGGATTAGTTAGAGGTGTTTACAATCCTCAAGATGATGACAACTTTACTCGTGGAGCTTTAATTGATTCTAAAGGTAATGAAATAGATTCAGTTCTCCTTGGCAGAGTAATTACCTTGATTCGTAATCATGTCCCTCTAGAAAAACCTCACCTCTGGGTCGTATACCCAAGATGTAGGAATAATCAGAATCTTCATTTGCAAATCACAGGTATTTGGGAACCAAGCACTTTAAAAAAGGATCTTTTGGAGAGAGAGGAATTGAATGAAGCTCCAACTTTCAAGGTTGATTCTGATGATTTATTGGAGGGTGATGATTATTTTTCAATAAGAGGAGAATTGATTTTTACTAAGCCAGAAGAAAAGGAGGTAGTTATAAAAATTCGTCAAAAGCCAAGAAATCAGCAAAAGAAAGCTTTACCTTTCAAAGTAAATCTTAAAGGTGAAGTTCCTATTAATTACTTAAAACATTTTATTAGCCTTGATGTTCGTCGTATTGGCTATCAACTTTTAGTTGAGGATTTTCAAATAATAAGCCCTCTTTCTCAAAAAAAAATAAACAATAAAAGTGGAAAAATTTTAAAAAATAAAAATTAGTCTTATTTAAAAAAAATTATATCAATGTATTTTATTTATAAAACTGATTATATATTTACTCATAAATGAAATCTATTTTTATTGATTGTGGTCTTGGAATATCTGGAGATATGCTCGCATCAGCATTATTAGATTTAGGTGTTCCAAAGTCTATTTTCTTGGATAACTTAGTAAGTTTAAATATAGATAGAAATTATAACTTCAAATTCAATGAGGGAGATAGTGAAGGTATAAAAGGAATTGTATTTACCAAAACCAAAATTCAATTTAAGGAATCATCTAGAAGTCTTAATGATATAAAAAACTTACTTCTTGATTCAAGCCTAAATGATTATGTGAAAAAAAAGTCTATTAGGGTTTTTGAAATTCTTGCAGAAGCAGAGGCAGTTGTTCATGGTAATGAAATCTCAGATGTACATTTTCATGAACTAGGTGCAATGGATTCCATACTTGATGTTGTTAATGTTTGCTCCGCTATAGACTTTTTAAAGCCATACAATATTTATTTTTCGAAACCACCTTCTGGGAAAGGAATTGTATCCACTTCACATGGACTTCTGCCTGTCCCGGTACCTACAGTTCTAGAGATAGCGAGGCAAAAAAAAATCTCATTAACGGTTCTGGATGATAAATATTTTGGTGAAATAACAACTCCTACTGGTATCGCATTGATAGCAACTTTTATAGATAAGCTTGGTCAACCAGATCAAATAAATATTAAAAAGATTGGTATAGGCTTAGGATGTAAAAATATTTCTCGACCTAATTTTTTAAGAGTTCTTCTAATTGATGAAAATGATGATTTTATAGATAATAATAAGCCTTCTTATGAAACCATAATTTCTCAGGAGGCTTGGATTGATGATTCCACACCTGAAGATGTAGCGGTTTTAATCGAAAGATTAAGATCTGCAGGTGCTATAGATGTTATTTGTTATTCGGTCGATATGAAAAAAAATAGAAAAGGTATATGTATACAAGCCATTGTCTACCCTAAGCATAAAAATTTAGTGAGGGAAATTTGGTTTAACTACAGTACAACAATTGGAATAAGAGAAAATAAGATTAGCCGCTGGATACTTCCAAGAAGGACAGTTAATCATATAACTAAATTTGGGACAGTCAATGTTAAACAAGTAATGAGACCAAATGGTCAGACTTCGATAAAAATAGAGCATAAAGACTTGGCTCAAATATCTTTAAATACAGGAATTCCAATAGAAGAGATACGTCAGAAATTAATCATAGAATTATCACAATTTTATGAATTAGATGATTTGTCTTTTTGATACTAGATTTAAATATGATTCAAATTATAAGAAATAATTTTGTTTTTGGAATGATCTCTAAAATCAATATTAAAATTTTGATTACAATAATTTGTTTTTCATTTCTTGGAACTTCAATATATGGAAATTTTGAGTCTTTATCTAATCAGACATTTGCTAGGAAAGAGATCTTTTGGCTATTATATGGGATTATATTTAGCTTTTTAAGTATTATAATTAATGCTTATGCATGGAAGCTCTTAATTAATAAAATTGTTTGTAATATTAATAATTTGAATATAGTAAAAATATTTTTAGCTACAAATATATATAAATATTTGCCAGGAGGAATATGGCATTTTGTATCTAGATATAATTCCTTGCGGTTAGAACTTTCAAATGAAAAATCAATTGAATGTATTTTATTAGAGCCAATTTTGATGCTAGTTGCAGGCTTTATCTTTATCCCTTTTAGAGGTTTTAATATATCTATTTATATACTTTGCTGGTCATCTACTTTGATCTTTTTACCAGTATTTAGACAATTTCTAATCAAAAAATTGACGGCAATGAAGGCAAAAGTTTTTACTAATAATGATTATATTAAAAACAGAAATTTTGCAAAAAATAGCAAAAATATTTCAATAAAGATGTTTTATCCATATAAGCCACTATTTGTAGAGATTATCTTTGTTTTGTTCAGATTCCTGGGATTTTTATGTTGTATAAAAGCATTTTCTACTGGGACATTAATTTCTCAAGGTGAATTAATATCTTCCTTTTCCTTGGCATGGGTGATTGGTCTTATTGTCCCTGCAGCGCCGGGAGGATTAGGTGTGTTTGAATCTGTGATTCTATTTAGTCTTGGCTCACATATGCCAGAAGCACCTCTATTGGCCTCATTGCTTTGCTATCGGCTCGTTTCAACTGTTTCTGATATTTTGGCAGCATTGATTTATCCAGTTAAGAAATTATTTAAAGTTTAAAAATATATTTAGTTATTTTTGTTATTTAAGCTAGGTATTAGGGCTAAAGAGGCTATTAGTCCCAAACAAATTATTATCATTGAAGGTAAAATAGATTCTGCTACTCTTTCATCTCCTGCATATTGGAATATTCGTACTGAAAGCGTATCAAAATCAAATGGTCTCAATATAAAAGTTAGTGGTAATTCTTTTATTGTGTCAACAAAAACAAGAAGTATACCTACCAACATAGGTCCTTTGAGAAGTGGTAGATGTATTTTTAAAAGGACTTCTGACCAGTTCTTCCCAAGATTTATCGCTGCATTATCTATATTTGGTGAAATCCTCTCAAAGCTAGCATCAAGACAACCTTTAGAAACAGCTAAGAATCGAATGCTATAGCCCCAGATTAGTAAGCTTAATATGTTTATTTGCCAGATACTTCCTTTAAAGGAAAGAAGAGCAAGGGCTAAAACAGATCCGGGAATTGCATAGCCACTACTGGATAAGAAAGTCAATATATTGAGCCATTGATGATTATGCCATCTCTTGGAAATTGATAAAATTAAGGATATAAATATCGTTATTAATGAAACAACTAAGGCTAAACTAAAACTTCTAATAGTTAATCCAATTAAATCTGTATTGAAACCTTGATTCATCTGATCAATATTTATTATTGCCCATGTAATTGGAATGCCCAATGTAAACATTGGAGGAGTAAGGGTTATAACTTGAGCAAGGAATAGATTTATACCTTTTAATTCCCATTTTGGTGAATCTCCACTACTTATTCCGTCTGTCCATCGTTTACTTCTTTCTCTTGATTTGCGTTCAATTGCAACTAATAGAAAAACTAAAATCAGAGCAAATAAGGCAAGAGCAATGGCACCCGAGGGCTCATCTTGCTCTATCCAACTCTCAAGTATTCCCGCTGAAATACTTGGAATATTTAAAAGTTGAACGGCACCTAACTCATTGATGATTTCCATTGCCATTAAAGCTAACCCAGCAGTAATTGAGGGGATTGCTATTGGCAGAGAAATCCTAAAAAAACTTTTCCAAGGACCTATTCCAAGAGTTCTGCATGCTTCAATTTGTTTTCTACCGCCTTTCGCAAAACTTTCTGAACTTAGTAGAAATACATATGGGTAGGTTGTGAATGCCATTATTACTACACCCCACAACATACCGGCAATTCTTATGGAATTTATGCTGCCAAGGTCAATGAATGTAGCGGCCAAAAGATAAGCTGGAGTTGCGAAAGGAATTAGTTGGCAAATTCTAAGTATTTTTCTACCTTTGAAATGGCAATTGGCTAAAATCCAACCATTTGCTATGCCTAAAAACCCTCCTAGAGTTAGAGAAAAAATCAATAGTAAAATAGTTCCTTTTATTTCATTAAGATTGGCTATTGTTAAATAAATAGAACCTTTTTGAATACCGTATAAACCCTCTCTTATAAGAGTAAATAATGGCCATAAAATAAAAAATGTTAATAGGAATACTAAGTACTTTAATATGTATCGACTATTATTTAATCCCATTAGATTATAGTCGAATTTAATATTTTTTTCTTTTTTGTAGGACCTTGATGTGGTTTTGATGTTGTTCAATTTATTCTTATATTTGTATTTTTTATTATTTATCAATACATGCATTTAATTGAGAGAGTATTTTCTCTTTATCTAATTCTTTCCCAATAAAGACAAGTTGATTATTTCTTTCTTCTCCCCATTCACTGTCCTCAATAGAAATCCTTTTACCAGCGAGGTGAAAGACATGTCTCCTTTCACTTTCGCTAAACCAAAGGATACCCTTTGCTCTAAAAACATTACTTTTTAATTGATTATCTAGAAAATATTGGAATTTTCTAAGAGAGAAAGGTTCTTTGGTTTGAAAAGAAATAGAGAGAAAATCTTCAATTTTAGTATCTTCTTCTGAGTGAACATGTTCATGTTCATGTTCATGTTCATGTTCATGTTCATGTTCATGGTTATGGTTATGGTTATGGTTATGGTTATGGTTATGTTCATTAGAGTGATCATGACTTGACTCTTTGTGATTTATTAGATCAGTTTCGAATAGACCCACGCTTAATAATAGATTGAGAGGAATATTCCCTTTAATACTTTTTAAAATTCTTACATCATTTTTTATTTCTTTTAATTTGTTTATGGTTTCTTTTATACTTTTATTAGTTACTAAATCACATTTGTTTAGAAGTAAAATATCACCATAGATTACCTGGGATCTGCCTATTGAACTTTCTAAAGCAACATCATTAAAGTTCTCAGCATCAATTAAAGTTATAATAGAATCTAATCTTGTTTGATCTCTTAATTCACTTCCAAGTAATGTCATTGCAACTGGAAGAGGATCGGCTAATCCTGTGGTTTCAATAATAATGTAGTCTAACTTCTTGTTGACATTAATTAGCTTTTCTATTGCTTCTACTAACTCACCATTTATAGAACAACAAATACATCCATTACTTAGTTCTATCATTTCTTCTTCAGTCTTAATTATTAACTCATTATCAATTCCTATTTCACCAAATTCATTAACTAATACAGCTGTCTTTATACCTTTTTGATTAGTAAGGATATGATTTAATAAAGTTGTTTTTCCTGATCCTAAAAACCCTGATATAATTGTAATAGGAATATTAGTTTTGGAAAATACATTTTCTTTAATATTAGATTCATTTGTGTTCATTTTAATGGAAGTAAGTAATAATACATTAGGTATTGATTAATTTATCAATGGCCTCAGCAAGCTTGATGTCGTTAGTAGTAATGCCACCTTTGTCATGAGTAGTTAGATTGATTTTAACTTTATTATAGGTATTCTGCCAATCAGGATGATGATCCATTTTTTCTGATAAAAGAGCTACCTTACTAATAAAGCCAAAAGCATCAATGAAATTATCAAATTTAAATTCTCTCTTTATCGTTTGATTATCTATTATCCAAGAAGGATTCTTTTCTATAAAACAATCTAGTTGATGTTGTTCTATTAAGGAAGTCATGAATTTTTTATATTTAATTTTAATTTATATCAAAATCACCAATTGCATGCAATTGTAATGACCTTGATTTATTTGATGTTCTATGTTCCCAGATGTAAATTCCTTGCCATAAGCCTATTTTTAATTCACAATCAACAACACTGAAGCTTAAATTATTGGAAGTAAGCATTGTTCTGATATGAGCAGGCATATCGTCTAAACCTTCTTGTGAATGAAGATATTCTATTTTTCTACTACTTCTGTCAATAGGATAAAATCCCTTCTCTGGGACAATAGCTTTCATGTATGCTGATAGGTCTTTTAGAACATTAATATCCGCATTTTCATTTATAATTAAACTACAGCTTGTATGCTTTAGAAAAATAAGAAGTATTCCTTTTTTAAACTTTTTATATTGGATCCAATCATTAATATCTTTTGTAATATTAGTAAAACCTTGTCCCCTCGTCTCAAAATCTAAAGTAGATAAAATCTGTTCCATTACTAATGAACTGTTTGACCTGGCCACAATAAATACTAACAGGTTTGTTCCTTTTCTATTAAGTTAAACTATTTTGAATCCGATCGTCTTAAAAAAAAGATATAATTTTTTTTGACTTTTTAAATAATGAATAATTTAATTAAGAACCTATGATTTAAATTATTTTAAATTGATCAAATATGAATCTATTTTCATCAATTTGATATTAGAATTATACAAATATCAAAAGGAATACGTTGTCAAAGTCTGCTTGGCAGCTTTTGGGTGATTACCTAAAAGATACGCAGTTGTTGGGATCTATACAAAGCACTCTCTACTGGGACCAAAATACATCTATGCCTATTGCTGGTTCTACCTGGAGAGGTGAGCAATTAAGTCTTTTAGCTAAGCAACTTCATTCAAGACAAAGTTCTGAACAGTTCGAAATTTTAATAAAAGAAGCAAAATCTGAACTTCAAAATTTAAAAGATAAAGACGATTTTGAATCAGAACTTATGACAGATAGGTATAAAAATATTGAGTTGCTTGAGCAAGATTTCAATAGACAAAAAAGATTGGATCCTAAATTAGTTGTTGAGCTTGCAACAGCAAAGTCTGAAGGTTATATGTGTTGGCATGAAGCCAGGAAGAATAATGACTTCAAAAGTTTTTCTCCAGCTCTAAAGAAATTAATTTCACTACGAACAGAACAATCCAATCAGCTCTGTGAAGAAAGAAGTTGCTGGGAGACACTTGCACAGCCTTTTGAACCGAACTTAACGATTAATCGTGTAAGCGAACTATTTGAACCTTTAAAAAAAAGATTGCCGGAATTGATTCAGAAGGCTGCGAAAATAACTAATAAAAAGAGTAAAAAATGGGATTTAGCAAATAACGATCAAGAAAAGCTCTGTCAAATACTTTTAAATGATTGGTTTAGGGATCCTTCTAATACAGCTATAGCTAAGTCCCCTCATCCATTTTCAATAACTTTAGGTCCGGATGATTATCGAATTACGACTCGAATAGTTAAAGGTCAGCCACTTTCTTGCTTATTAGCTACTGCCCATGAGTGGGGACATTCTCTGTATGAACAAGGCTTACCTTCTGAGAGTCACCAATGGTTTGCATGGCCATTAGGTCAAGCAACTTCTATGGCTGTTCATGAGAGTCAATCTCTATTTTGGGAAAATAGAATTGCTAGGAGCTTTTCATTTGCAAAGTCTTTTTGGCATCATTTTGAGAATGCAGGTGCTCCAATTCACTCTGGAAATGATTTATGGATCAATCTAAATCCATTTACTCCCGGGTTGAATCGAGTAGAGGCCGATGAGCTTAGTTATGGCTTGCACATAATGATTAGGACTGACTTGGAAATTGATCTTCTAGAGAGAGGGCTTTCTGTAGAAGATCTACCTAATGAATGGAATAAAAGGTATTTGAACCTTCTAGGAGTTTCGCCAGAAAATGATACTGAAGGATGTTTGCAAGATGTTCACTGGAGTGAGGGGATGTTTGGTTATTTCCCCTCTTATTTGCTTGGTCATCTTATTAGCGCTCAGTTAACAAAAACTCTTGAAGAAGATTTAGGTAAAATTGAAAATGTTATTGAAGCTAATGAAATCAGTAAAATATTGGGGTGGCTTCGCAAAAATGTTCATCATCATGGGAGAAGTTTGGATTCAGAGGAACTTGTAAAGAAGGTCTCTGGAGCAAAATTATCACCAAATTATTTTCTTGAATACTTAGACAATAAACTTGAAATGCTTTCTAGAATCTTTAATTAAAATCTACATTTATTAGGATAAAAATTATGTAAAGCATATTTTTTGTTGAAATTTTTCAAAATTATTTGCCAGAACTTCATTTGCATTTACTGCATTGATTTACCATGTAAGAACATAAAAAAATACTATGGCTAACCTTGATCAAGCACCTAGCAGAACAATGCCTAATCTGCTTCATGTCTTACCTGCGTTTGCCAATGAATCTGAACATAGAGTCAACACAATCGTTGAGTTGAATTCAAACACAATAAATAAATACGAGCTTATTACTGAAACAGGGCATCTAAAGCTTGATCGAGTTGGATATTCGTCCCTCGCCTACCCTTTCGCTTATGGATGTCTTCCACGTACATGGGATGAAGACGGCGATCCGTTAGATATCGAAATTGTGAATGTTACAGAGCCGTTAGTACCCGGTTCAATTGTTGAAGCAAGGATTATAGGAATCATGACTTTTGATGATGGAGGTGAAGTTGACGACAAAGTTATTGGAGTAATAGCGGATGATAAGAGGATGGATCACATAAAAAGCTTTGAACAATTAGGAAAGCATTGGATCAAGGAAACAACTTATTATTGGGAGCATTATAAAGATCTTAAAAAACCAGGAACTTGTACTGTAAATGGCTTCTTTGGTGTTGAAAAAGCAGTTGAGATTATCAAATCCTGCGAGAAGCGTTACTTATCTGAAATAGATCCTAATTTAATTAATTAAACTGTTTGAATGATTTAGGCCCTCGCAGACTTGAAAATCTCTTCTAATATTTCTCCTGCACCACGGCCTTTTAATTCATTGGCTAAGTCTATTCCTATTTCTTCAGCAGAGCTTACAGATCCTTTTTTTATATCTCTAATTAATCTTTTACCATCTAAACTTGCGACCATTCCTTCAAGAATTAATTCATCATTGTTAATTTCAGTTCTAACGCCTATTGGAACTTGACATCCTCCTTCAAGCTCTCTTAGGAAAGACCTTTCTGATAAGCATCTTTTAGATGTTGATTCGTGTTCAAGTGTTTTTAAAATATCTAGTACCTCTTGTTGACCACTTACACATTCAATCCCAAGAGCTCCCTGTCCCACAGCATGAAGTGAAATATCTGTTGGAATCAACTGATGTATTCGGTTAGCAAAACCAAGCCTTTGCAATCCAGCAGCAGCCAAGATAAGACAGTCATATTCTCCTGAGTCAAGCTTTTCTAATCGTGTAATAACATTTCCTCGTACATCTTTGAAAACAAGATGTGGATAATGGTATCGCAATTGAGCAAGCCTTCTTAAGGAACTAGTTCCCACTACAGAACCTTCTGGCAGAGTCTCTAGTTTGTGAATTTGATTTTTCTCATTAACGACTAACGCGTCTGAAGGGTCCTCCCTTTCTGTGATGCAGCCAAGAATTAATCCCTCTGGAAGATTAGTAGGTAAATCTTTTAATGAGTGGACCGCAATTTCGGCATGACCAACAAGCATTTGAGCTTCAAGTTCTTTAGTGAAAAGACCTTTGTCTCCTATTTTTGCTAATGCCACATCAAGTATTTTGTCACCCTGCGTAGCCATTGCTTCGATAGTGATAGCAAGATTAGGATGCGCTTTTTGTAGTTCATCTCGTACCCAGTTCGTCTGAACCATGGCCAGCTGGCTTCGGCGAGAGGCGATGCGCAGTTGGTCTAGTGTCATTAGCAAATCTCTTCTATTTCTTTACCTTAAGCAGTCAACCATACCTAATTAAAATCCTGGAAAATAATTTAATAAGGTTGATGTGAAATGAAATCTATGATCTAACTAAATATCTGTCTTTGATACTAGGGAAACTAAAGTTATAGTTTAATTTTTTAATTTAGCTTTATGTATTCTTTAAGAACCCCATTTCTATTTGGATGACGGAGTTTTCTAAGAGCCTTGGCCTCTATTTGTCTAATCCTCTCTCTCGTTACGTCAAAAATCTGTCCAATTTCTTCAAGGGTTTTCATTCTTCCATCGTCTAATCCATAACGAAGTCTTAGAACATCCCTCTCTCTGGGACTTAATGTGGCGAGAACACCCTCCAAATCCTCTCTTAGTAGAGTTTTTGCCACATCTTGCTCAGGATTCTCTATGTCTGCTTCAATAAAGTCACCAAGTCTAGAATCTTCTTCTTTACCAATAGGGGTCTCAAGAGAAATGGGAAGTTGAGCGCTTTTGGCAATAAATCTCAGTTTCTCAATCGTCATTTCCATACTTTCGGCGATTTCTTCTTCAGTTGGTTTTCTTCCAAACTCTTGACTTAAAACTTTTGTGGTTTTCTTGATCCGTGAAATTGTTTCGTACAAATGCACAGGCAAACGAATTGTTCTGCTTTGATCTGCAATTGCTCTGGTAATAGCTTGTCTGATCCACCAGGTAGCGTAAGTTGAGAACTTATATCCTTTCTCATGATCAAATTTTTCAGCTGCACGAATAAGACCAAGACTTCCTTCTTGGATAAGATCTTGAAAAGACAATCCTCTATTCATATATTTCTTGGCAATTGAAACTACTAATCGTAGATTCGATTGCACCATTTTTTCTTTTGCTCGTCTACCAAGCATCAATCGCCTGCGGAAGCGAGCTAATGGCATTTCTGCAAGAGCGGCCCATTCTTTAACTGATGGGAAATGACCGTTCTCACTTTCAAATTGCGCAGCCTCTTCCTCTAATTGAAGAAGATCAGCTATCTTTCTGGCTAATTCAATTTCTTCGTCTGGCCTGAGAAGTCTTATCCGACCAATTTCTTGTAGATAAACTCTAATTGAATCTTCTGTGTAAACACCCTTTGGTCCTATTTTTATACTTGCCAAAGCTTTAGCTGCTGCTTCTTGAGCGCTCGAGAGCACTGAGGCATCATCATCATCATCATCTAGATCGATATCTGCTTGAGTTACTTTATTTGCTTCAGCAATTAATTTATCTGCCTCCAGATCTAAATCGATTTTAAGATCATTTGAAGATTCTTGAGGAAGAGTTTGGGTTTGTTTAGTCACGTTTACTTTTGCGGCTGTTTTTTTTGAATTGCTTTTAGTTGCCTTAGTAAGAGAAATATTTTTAGATGTCTTTTTTTCCTTTAACATGATTTTTCGGATGGTTTTGTGGTCTGTTGCAGAGCTCAGGTTAATACCCGAAAAAATGGACGGAATCTCCTAGAGATAATATTTCAGGAAAAACTATTTAATTTGTAAAAATTCAACGAAAACACTCTAATTTGGGATTGTCCTTAATCGTGATAAATCTTGCGAAAAATCACATGACATCAATATGGACTTGAAATTATGAAAGATGTTTTGTTGAGGAATGGAAATGTGTAAGCAAGGATGTCAGGGGATTTCTCAGACCGGCTTATCTTAGAATGGGATTTTTCCTATTCTTGGTAAAGCTTCTAGTCTTCCCTCTGGGTGGAATTTTGCAAGTTCCACAACAGCTTTAAAGCTGTTCACAATCCAATGGTAGAAAAAATTCCTGAAGTCGGCAAGTATTAAAAATTATATGAATCTCTTTATATTTGATATTTGGCTGCATGTGGGTCGTGAAGGACGATGTTTTTCCTATCAAAATGGAAATAATTTAGATATTGATTTAGGCGATGTTGTTACCGTGAGTTTGAAAGGTCAATTAATGCAGGGTCTTGTCGTTAATAAGATAAAAAAAAATATAACTAGTTCAAAGGAAAATTTTAAAAATATTTCATTGAATAATGTCGAAACATTGGTTCAAAAATCAGCTATCAAAAAAGAGTGGAGAGAGTGGCTAGAGGAAATCGCTTATGAATTGTATGTAAGTCATTTTCAGATGCTTAAGACTGCCTTACCTCCTGGTTGGTTGGGAAGGTCGAAGCTATCGAATAGACCAAAAAAACTTTGGTGGATAAAATTGTCAAGTAATAATCATCAGGAACAGATATCTAGTAGACAGATTGAATTAAAGAAGAATCTTCTCTTAAATGGAGGAGGGAAATGGCAAAAAGATTTGGAGGCTGAAGGATTTTCTTCCGGATTGATTAGAAACTTTGTCTCATCTGGTTGCGGAGCAAGAGAAAAACGTTTTTATCTTGTTAACTCTCCCGTTGATAAAGAATCTAGTGAAAAAAATTTTATAAAGCTTGAGGATCCTCAACCTTTAACGTTGGAGCAAAAATTAGCAAAAGAAAAATATGAGTCTCTTTTAAATGGGTCAGCTCTTTTGCTTTGGGGTGTTACTGGCTCTGGTAAGACTGAAGTATACCTACAAGTTGCAGCACTTGAGTTGTCTGCAGGTAGACATTGCCTTATACTCACACCTGAAATTGGATTAGTACCACAATTAGTTGATCGCTTTCGAAAGAGATTTGGATTAAATGTTTTTGAATATCATAGTAATTGTTCTAATAAAGAAAAAATTGAGACATGGAAGAGATCTTTAGACACTACAATTCCAAGTGTTTTTATTGGTACTCGCTCAGCTATTTTCCTACCATTATCCGACTTAGGATTGATTGTTCTTGATGAAGAACATGATAGCTCTTATAAACAAGAATCCCCAATGCCTTGCTATCATGCAAGAGACTTGGCAATTCATAGAGCAAAAAAATTCGGAGCTAAAGTAATACTTGGAACAGCAACGCCATCTTTAAATGTTTGGAAAAATATAAAATCCAACGGGAATATAGTTGTTGCGAAATTAACCCAACGGATTTTGAATCGTAAATTACCAACAGTTAATGTTGTAGACATGCGCGAAGAATTAGCTATTGGAAACCGAAGCTTAATTAGTAGATATCTAAAAAAGCAACTTTTGAATACAATAAAGAGTGGTAATCAAGCGATCATTTTAGTCCCTAGACGTGGATATAGTAGTTTTCTAAGTTGCCGTAGTTGTGGAGAGGTCGTTCAATGTCCACATTGTGATGTTGCACTAACTGTACATCGTTCCAAAGAGGGGAATCAATGGCTGCGTTGTCATTGGTGTGACTTTCGTTCGAAAATTAGTGATAAATGTGGAGAATGTGGTTCAAATGCTTTTAAACCGTTTGGGACTGGAACGCAAAGAGTTATGGATCATTTAGAAAAAGATCTACAGGGCATAAGTTTATTAAGGTTTGATAGGGATACAACTAGAGGCCGTGATGGCCACAGATTGCTGCTAAAAAGGTTTGCCGATGGTTGCGCAGATATTTTAGTAGGTACTCAGATGCTCTCTAAAGGCATGGATTTGCCAAAAGTAACTCTTGCCGTCGTCCTGGCAGCAGATGGTTTATTGCATCGTCCTGATTTAATGGCTACTGAAGAAACCCTTCAACTTTTTATGCAATTAGCTGGTCGTGCTGGACGTGGTGAGCAACCTGGAAAGGTTGTAGTTCAAACTTATTGTCCTGATCATCCAGTTATTCTTCATTTGATTGACGGGAGGTATGAAGAGTTTCTGAAAAAAGAGGAAAATACCAGAAAAGAAGCTGCGATGGTTCCGTATAGTCGAGCATGCTTATTAAGGTTCTCAGGAGAATCTTCTCAGTTGACATCAAACGGAGCATTTCATGTCTCATCAAAAATCAGGAATACTTGCCTTGCAAAAGGATGGAAATTGGTCGGTCCAGCACCTTCATTAGTTGAAAGGGTTGCAGGTAAAAGCCGTTGGCAACTTCTTCTTTACGGGCCTGAATCAACTCAAATTCCAATTCCTTATGGACCAGAATTATGGAAAGGCTTACCAAAAGGAGTAAGTCTTTCTATTGATCCTGATCCTTTACAACTATGAGAAGTTTTATTCTAATTAAGGTGGTAATTCAGGGAATCCGAACCCCATTTTGAGGCGAAATTTTTGAAGGGATAAGCTCAGAAAAATCAAAACAAGTATCAGGATAATCCCAACTGAAATTTGGTTCCATGTCCAATTTGAAAGCTCCAGTTGGTTAATCTGTCCGATTTTAAGAGGAAAGATTGTTAGACCTTTTTTAAAAGTGGGTTCTAGAGGTTGGGTCTTGAAATTATTTTTATTTCCAATGTCATTAATTATGATGTTTATTTTTAATCCCGGAATTTTTGGAAAGTCTCTCAAGTCAAAATAAATTTTAAAATTTTGACTTGTACCAATTATCCAGTTTTTGTTGTTTGTAATTATTTCAGGTTTATTTATATTAAATCCACTAGTCTTTGAAGCCACCGAGGCTATTTGCTTAAGTAATTCATTTGCCTCTTCAAAACGAATAGTTTGTGCTTCAAAATGCTGCTTATCCTCATAAGGTTTGATTTTTAAGATACTATGCTCCTTTGCAAGATTATCTTCAAATTCTATCTGCCATGGAATTGTTTCACCAGAATTACTATCTATGTCAACTGAAATCTTTAGTCGATCTGGACCTGCAACACTAAAGTTTGTTGATATATCAACGCAACCACTCAAAAGAAACGTTAATAATAAAATAATTATTAACGTTATTATTGAAAATCCAAAATCTAGATTTTTTGTTGGACCAGTTGGAGGATGATTGATTTTCTTCTCTTTCTTCTTCTTTGTTTTACTAAATGATGATTTTAGAGATGGCTCCATCTCTATCTTTGGAATTTCTACAGACCAGTTTGACGGCCTTTCTAGGTGTGGAGCATCAAGTATTGATAATAACTGTTTAGCTTGTTGACGGATGCTATCTTTTTTATTATGGATTAATGCTTGACAAATATTGATCGCTGTTTGCTCATCACCTTTACCCATATAGGCAGTAACTATAAGTAGTCTAAGTTGTCCTCCTAGCGCTGTCTCTTGTTTGAAAGTAAGAAGTAAAGGATCAACTATTTTTATGCAAAAATTGTAATCACCTTTATCAATAGCCGCTTCAGCAGCTTTTATAGCTGAAGCTACTTCTGACATTTAACCCCTGCCCATAACCATGGTTCCAATACCTGCATCAGTGAAAACTTCTAATAGAAGTGCGTGAGGAGTTCTTCCATCAATGATATGGGCAGCATTTACGCCCTGGGCAAGAGAACGAATACAACACTCAACTTTTGGCCTCATGCCTGCTTTAACTACCTCTTTATCGATTAATTCCCTAGCTTCAGATAGTCGTATCTTTTCTATTAAGGAAGAAGGGTCATTCTCATTCCGTAAAATACCAGGAGTATCTGTCAACAGGATTAATTTTTCGGCACCTAGTGCTGCTGCGAGCTCCCCAGCAACAGTATCAGCATTGATATTGTGTGATCTACTATCAGAAGCGTTGGCTACACTAGAAATGACTGGGACGTAACCTCCTTCGAGAAGAGGGCTTAATATCTTTGTATTTACTTTTGCAACTTCTCCTACTAGACCGTGACTTCCACCTCCAAGTGTTCTTGCTTCAATAAGTCCGCCATCTATTCCACATAGTCCAACAGCCAAGCTTCCATGATTGTTGATTCCACTCACTATTTGTTTATTTACTCTTCCAGCAAGAACCATTTCTACGACATCCATGGTTTCTGTATCGGTAATACGTAAGCCATCAAGGAAAACTGGTTTAATGCCTAATTTTTTTAACCATTGGTTTATTTCAGGTCCCCCACCATGAACGACTACTATTTGTACGCCAACAGAAGAAAGAAGAGCTATATCTCTTAATACTGCATTCTGAAGCATTTTGTCAGCCATAGCTGAACCACCATATTTGATTACGATTCTTTTATTTGCAAAGCGCTGAATATAAGGCAACGCCTCACTTAAGATAGAAACCCTTATGGAATCTTTATCCGTAAAGGATTTATTAAAATTCTTATTGGAGTTAGGTTGTTGGTCTTCTTTATTCATTTTCTTGTGAACTGTCTTTTTGTTTTTGCGTAAGTAGGATTAAATCTATTTCACCGGGCGTAGGACAAAATAATTCAGCACACAAACCCTTAGCAAAGAATCTTCCTAAACGTTCTTTTTGAGCATTCCATCTTTCTAAAGAAATAGCAGCCATTTCAAATCTCATTCGTATTCCATAATTACCATCTTTAACCAATTCTTCTATTTCTATAAGTTGAGGAGGACTGTCTATATCCCAAAGTTTTAATACTCTTAGAGATGCTTCAAGTTGGCAAGATTGTCCATAGCGCCATCTCGTCACATCTTTAACTAGTTTTCCTAGCTCTTCAGGCGCTCTATCTCGCTCTGAGGCAAACTCAGATGCTAGAACTACTCTTAGAGCAGGCGGAACTTCAGTAGTTTTGAGTGATATACCTATCAGAAAAATAGGTACTCCATAAAAGAAAGTTGGAACACTCAGGTTTGTTGCATCAGTGAAATAGGCTATTAGACCAATTAAAGAGAGGGATGCTCCTCCGATAGTGATGAGGCTTGCAGGTGAAAAAAGTTTATTCATGAGTGTATTTTGGCTAAAATCTGAGGAAGATGGGTTTTCAGGAGACAGGCTCATGGCCTCACACCAAAAACAATTTTCTGAGTTAACTGAACTTGTTAAAAAACTAAACAAGAATAGAGCTTGGATCCTTGAACAATTAGATAAAGGTAGCTGGCCTGAATTTAGACCTGACCTGGCTGCGTTGGAGAGAGAATTAGGTCAACTCCTAACAAGGGCTTCAGAATACATTGAAGAAAATAGTTGATTTTTCAGAATGGAATGTCATCCGTATCAGGTACTAATGGTGAGCTGTCCCATCTGACACCCTCGTTATTTGATGAATTTGTGGAATCGCTTGTTAGGTTTGACTGAGTTTTAGAAGATATTGATGAAACTGATGTGTTAGCAGAAAAGGGGTGAATTCTAGAAAGAGTAAATTCCGCTTGCTTTTCTTTGGTTCCATCCTGCCTTGGAACAGTATTCATTCTTAAGCGACCTTCTATTACTAATTTAGAATTGACTTTAACTGTGTTTTGAAGTTCTTCTGCTAATTTTCCCCAACCAACTACCTTAATTGCGCTGGGAGGATCATCAGTACGTAGGCTCTCAAATTCAACTTCTATTTCAGCTAGTGGAGTTTTGTTGTCTTGGGTGAAACGAACTGTTGGGGCCTTCTTTACTAAAACCTCAAGTATGCAATGGTTCATTTTTTCTTTAGTTATTGTGGTTTATCTTGATGGATATAAGGGAAAAATGCCAGCCACATCTTTGGTTGTTAACAGGAACAGGTGAAGGTCATGTCTTCGCTGAGTCTTTATTGAATGAAGGCTGGAACATTACAGTAAGTGTTGTTTCAGGTAGAGCCTCAATTCCATATGAAAAATTAAATTTAGAGAAAATATTAATTGGTGCCTTAATTACTGAGGAAGAGATCCGGGATATCATTCTAAATGAAAGAATCCATCAAAATGGATTTCATTGTGTTGTTGATTTGACTCATCCATTCGCTATAAAAATTACACGGTCAATTTCAAAAATTTGTAAGGAACTAGGTCAACCATATATAAGGTATGAAAGAGTTATAGATAATATTTCAAATGCATTTCTAATTCAAAAATTTAGTGATTTAGAAAATTATGATTTAAAGAATAAATCTATTTTACTGGCTGTGGGAGTAAGACATCTTGAGGAAGCCTTGATTTCTGTAAGAAATTCAGAGGCAAATGTTTATGCAAGAGTCTTAGCTAATCCAGAAAGTATAAGAAAAACTTTATCTTCATCAATTCAAAAAACAAATTTTGCGGTACTAAACCCTTCAGCCAATAGTAATGGTGAAATTGAAAAAGCACTTATTAGGAAATGGAATATTGCTGGTATAATTTGTAGGCAATCAGGGGGGAGAAATGAAATCTTATGGCACCACATTTGTATAAGTATGGGCATCAAACTTTGGTTATTGGAAAGACCTTCTGAACTTAAGAATATTAATTCAGTAGATAGTTATCAAAAATTAATTAAAAGATTAGAATCTATTAGTATGGAATAAAAATTATAAAGATCATGACATTATCTGATTTTAATCAAGAAATTTATATTGTTATAACTACTGAAATCGATGAAAAAAATGCATTCAAATTAGCTGATTTACTCTTAAGAGATAAATTAATACCTTGCGTATCTTTTAAAAAAATTGAATCACATTTCTGGTGGAAAGGAAATATAAATCAATCTAAAGAAGTACAATTAATCATCAAGTGTAAGAAAGAAAATATAAAAAATGTTTGTAATAAGATTGCTGAGTGGCATAGCTATGAAGTACCTGAAATAATTTATTTCCGAGTTTCAACTAGTAAAAATTACTATCATTGGGTAAATTCTACTTAAGCTTTAAGACTTAGGTTTCTAAATGTGAATTGATCAAATTTAAAAGATCAGTATTGGAACGAGATCCTAATTGTGTAACTATATGTCCTGCACAAATAGAGCCGATTTTTGCAGATAATTCAGGCTTTAAGCCATCTGCTAGCCCTTTTAAAAAACCCCCAGCATAAAGATCTCCTGCTCCTGTGGTATCAATAGCCTTTCCAAAAATGAAAGGATCTATTTTTATTTCTTTGCCATTTGAGATTAGAATTGACCCTTTATCTCCAAGTGTGATTGCCGCAAGATCACATTTCTTTTTCAATTCTTCAAGTGCTGTGTTTAGAGAAGAGGTTTTATACAAAGTTCTTATTTCATCTTCATTAGCAAATAATATATCTATATGATCCTCAACTAGTTTAACAAAGCTTTCGCAGTGTCTACTTACACAAAATGAATCAGAAAGGGATAAAGCAACTTTTCGACCTGCATCTTTAGCTATTTCAGAAGCTTTAATAAATGCATTTTTAGCTGATGGGTTGTCCCATAGGTATCCCTCTAAATAAAGTATTTTTGCTTCCCTGACCGCTGAGAGGTCGATATCCTTAGGCTCTATGAGAACTGAAGCGCCCAGATAAGTGCACATTGTCCTCTGAGCATCAGGAGTGACAAAAATTAGGCATCTGGCAGTCGAGGGGCCAACGGATGATGGCGGAGTTTTGAAAATGGTTCCCGTCGTTGATATTTCCTCAGTAAAGATTTCTCCTAGCTTGTCATCTCTTACCCTTCCAACAAAGGCTGCCTTCCCCCCTAACTGTGCTACACATGCTAATGAGTTAGCAACAGAACCCCCTGACCTCTGAATTCTGTTAGTAGTCATTTCATAAAGTTCTTTAGCTTTGTTTTCATCAATTAAGGTCATTGAACCTTTGTTGAAAGATAGTCTTTCTAATAGAGAATCATCTACTTTTGTTAATACGTCTACAATCGCATTGCCAATACCTACTATGTCAATTGAAGGACTATTTGTCTTGTTAATCATTAAGTTAATTTGAAAACCATAAAAGCATAATTGTTCGTATTCTAAAAGTTTAAAAGAGCTCTTTTGGGACCATGAATGGGATCCTCAATAACAATTGTTTGATCTCTATTAGCTCCTAACGAAACTATTGCTATGGGTACTTCCATAAGTTCGGCTAGGAATCTCAAGTAACTCATGGCTGCAGGTGGAAGGTCTTCTAGTCGACGACAATTTTCTGTGGAACATTTCCAGCCAGGAAGCTTTTTGAAAATTGGGGTACATTTTTCAAAATCTTCAACGCTACTTGGAAAATGATCAATTCTTTTGCCATTTAATTCATAAGCGACACATATATCAATTTCTTCAAGTTCATCTAAAACGTCTAATTTAGTAATTGCAAGACAGTCTAATCCATTTACCTCAACAGCGTATTTCCCAATTACACCATCAAACCAGCCACATCTTCGTCGTCGTCCAGTAGTTGTTCCAAATTCACCCCCTCGATCACAAAGTTGATCATTAATACTCCCTTGCAATTCAGTTGGGAAGGGCCCTTCCCCAACTCTAGTCGTATAGGCTTTGGCAACCCCGATAACTCTGTCTATAAGGGTTGGGCCCACTCCTGCACCAATGCAGGCCCCCCCTGACACTGGATTAGAAGAGGTTACATAAGGGTAGGTACCGTGATCAAGGTCTAAAAGTGTCCCTTGAGCACCCTCAAACAAGATATTCTTCTTTTTTTTGGCTGCTTGATGAATCGTCCTATTGCAGTCAACAATATGTTTTTTTAGCTGTTTTCCGTAATCAAGATATTCTTCTATTATTTCATCAATAATTAATGGCTCAATTCCATAAATCTTTTGGAGGAGTCCGTTTTTCTCTGCTAAAGGTACCTTTAATCTTTCTTGAAGCTTTTCCCTGCTCATTAGATCGATAATTCTAATCCCATTCCTTTGAGATTTGTCAGCATAAGTTGGACCAATCCCTCTACCAGTAGTACCGATTTTCTGTTGACCTCGCTTTTGCTCCATGGCCAAATCTAAAAGCCTGTGATAAGGCATCGTTACATGAGCAGTTGAAGCAAGTTTTAGTCCTGAAATATCAATATCGTTATCTTCAAGCATTTTTATTTCTTTAATCATCACTTTCGGATCAACTACTGTTCCTGACCCAATAAGACAAATCGTATCTGGATACAAGATGCCAGAAGGTATCAAATGTAATTTGAGAACTTTGTCCTCTACAACAATTGTATGACCAGCATTAACCCCACCTTGATAGCGAACTACTACATCTGCGGAGCGACTGAGCAAATCGGTGATTTTGCCTTTACCTTCATCACCCCACTGAGCGCCTATGACTACAACATTTGCCAAGGAGGAAAATTCGGCTCGAAACCGATTTACTTAAGAAGAAATAAGATTTGCAGATAGCCCTACCCTGAGTCAAAGAAATGAATTAAAGATTATCTTTAATTATCTCTAACTGCCAATTTCTCTGCTTTAGATAGTTCTTTGTTTAATCTCTCTTTTAGATCTTCGGGAACTGGTCTGTTTGCAAAAGTTTTGTAATGACCTGATAAAGAATTTAAGGCAGTCTGCATGGTTGTAAAGGTCGTGGAAGTATTTACTTGAGATCGATTTCTATATCTTGAAATGTAATCGCTTATTAGAAAAACAGCTTCTTTTTCTGCCTCTGATAACCCTTTATCTTCTTTCGGTAAAGTTATGGTCTCTTTTAAGGCTGCAGAGACTGCAATTGTGTCTTTTGCAAAATCTCCAGTCATTAGTGTTTTGGCTGCATTCACTTCTGAAGCAAATTGGAAAAATATGAGGCATAAGCCAAGGCATATAGCCAAAGCTGCCCTCACCAACCTGATGGAGAGGTGATGAAAGGCAGAAATCATGTGTTTTTTGCAGTTACACATGACTCTAGAGTCCTTTGGGCTCGATTTATAGTTTTTCAGTATTAAATTCTTCAGAAAGTTTTTTAAAAACCAAGTTTAGATCTAATAATTCCGTAGTTTTTGTTTTTCTGTTATGTAATTCAACCAGTCCAGAACAAGCTTCTCTGCCAGCAACAATTCTCCATGGGATGCCAATAAGATCTGCGTCTTTAAACTTTATACCGGCTCTCTCATCCCTATCGTCAAGTAGAGCATCCACTCGATTTTTTATTAGTTTTAAATAGATATCTTCAGCTAAACTTTTTTGTTCATTATTTTTTATGTTGGCAATAATAATAATTACTTGAAATGGGGCAATTGATACTGGCCAAACAATCCCTGAATCATCATGATTTTGTTCTACTGCCGCTTGCGCTAATCTAGAAATACCAATTCCATAGCACCCCATCCAAAAGTGGTCCTCGATACCTTTATCGTTGGTAAAAGTAGCATTTAATGATTTTGAATACTTATTTCCTAATTGAAATATATGTCCTATTTCTATACCTCTACACTCTTGAAGCTTTTGTGTTTTATCGTGAATGCACCTATCTCCAGGCTTAGCTTTTCTAATATCGCATATCAGCTGCTGAGTATTAATTGAACTCCAGTTACAAAATATTTTGTGTTCGTCTTTGAGATTGTTTCCGCATATAAAACTTTTTAGATCTTTAACAGAATTGTCCGCAATTCTTATGAATTTTTTTTCCCATACTTTTGCTTTTGATAGTGAATTATCGCTAAGATCAGGACCTATAAAGCCAAATGGAATATCGGTGATACCTTGCTTTTGTATATCTTCATTAGAAATTATTCTAATATCCAGTATATTTTGTTTTAATTTATGAGATATTTCATTTGAAAGTTTAATATCATTTATTTCCTGGTCACCCCTAATACTAACTAACACTGGGTATTTTTTATTATTATCACAAGTTGCTAGATAAGCTAATACTTTTACAATTTGACTCGGGTGAAAATTGTTGTAGTTACATAATTCCTCTATAGTTTTTTGATTAGGGGTCTTAATTATTGAAGGTTTATTAAGCTCTAATAATTCTCCTTCTTCGATAATGGAAACAGCTTTTTCTTGATTAGCCCCATATTTACCATCAGAACTTATTAAAATTAGGTCTTCACCCGATTCAGCTGTGACCATGAATTCTTGAGATGCTGCACCTCCAATAGCTCCGCTATCCGCTTCGACACAAACAAAATTTAGACCACACTTTCTAAATATATTTTGATAGGCATTTCTCATCTCTGAATATGTTAATTGAAGATCATTTTCATCTGCATGAAATGAATAAGCATCCTTCATGATGAATTCTCTACTTCTCATTAATCCAAACCTTGGTCTTATTTCATCTCTAAATTTTGTTTGAATTTGGAATATATTTACTGGTAATTGTTTGTAAGAGTGAATAGTTTGTGAAATTATTTGAGTAATTACTTCTTCATGAGTTGGACCCAATCCTAATTCTTTACCGTGTCTATCTTTTAGGCTAAACATAATACCTTCTCCTTCTGTATATGATTTCCACCTCCCACTTCTTTCCCATATTTCTGAAGGTTGAAGTTGAGGGAGAAGAGTTTGGAGGCAACCTTTTGTTGCTAACTCTTCTTCAACAATAAGGGTTATTTTTTTTAGGACCTTCCAAAGCAATGGCATATAAGCATAAATACCACCAGTTAGGCGTTTAATAAAACCTCCTCTTAGAAGTAACTGATGTGAAACTATATCGGCTTCCGCAGGGACGTCTCTTAGAGTGATCAGCATTAGGCGGGAGACGCGCATGAGCCTAAAATGTAAATCCTTATGAGATTAGTACTTTGAGTGTTGGCAGTAAGAATATCCATATTGATTGTGCGGGAATCATGTTGTTTTTTTAAAGTGTCCAAATGTACATGGTCTTAATTTGATTCATCTGCTAGCTTCTTTCACATATTTTTCTAGATGCTTTCTTTAGCAATGTTTAACGGGTCAGTAAATTCAGGAGCAAATGGAAGATCAGAAGAGTCTTTAGATAAAGGATTTAATACAGCTTCAAATTCAAGTGATTCATTATTGACTATTGACGAAGTTCAAAAAACTTTGAATAGATCTAGAGCTTCAGTATACAGATATACAAATACTGATACAAGAAATCTCAATCCACCATTCAATCCTAAAAAACTAAACACAGAATTTAGAAGTGATCAAAAAGATCAATTACTTTTTCATCCCAACGAAGTTGCAAGATTTGCAAAAGATATACTAAGAATTAAGGAGGTAACTGTAGAAATATTTAATTCTCCGTCATCTGAAACTCAAAACATTCTAAAAGCAATATTGGAAGAGTTGAGAATCATTAGATATAAACTTGATGGGGAATCTGATGAGAATAAAACTATTCCTAATCATTTAAAAGATGCTGAAAGAAAGGCTGCATAGTTTTTCTTAAATGTGGGATAATATCTATGTAACTAGGTTAATTAGGTATTTTAATTGATTTTTTTGAATTCGACTAACGGTTTATCTAACCCAAAACATACATGGATTTAGAACCACATTTAATTAAAAAGCAATCTTCTGAGATTGATTCTCCTTTGTTTGATAAAGAAAGAGATCAACTATCTTCCGATGATGAAGATCCTTACAGTTTAAATAGTACCTCAACTTCTTTAATTGGTTTAGCAATAGTATTTGTGATGATTGGAACACCTTTATTAGCTGTCATTAGTGAAAGGCCAGAAACAACAAAAAGCATACCGACTTCAATAACTCAAAATGGACCTGAGTGATCTTCCTCCTTCACCATCGCCTGGATTAGTAAATCTAGTTGTTGAGATTCCAGCTGGCAGTAGAAATAAATACGAATATTTCAGCTCTGCAGGAATTATGGCTCTTGATAGAGTTTTGCATTCTTCAGTTAGATATCCCTTTGATTATGGATTTATTCCAAATACTCTTGCTGAAGATGGAGCACCGCTTGATGCCATGGTTGTCATGGAAGAACCGACTTTTGCAGGTTGTTTGATCCAGGCAAGACCTATAGGAGTTCTTGATATGCATGATTCAGGGGCCTATGATGGCAAACTTTTATGCGTACCCACTGCAGATCCAAGACAAAGAGAAATTAATACTATTAAGCAAATAGCTCAGAATCAATTGGAGGATGTAGCTGAGTTTTTTAGAACCTACAAAAGTTTGGAAGGAAGGGTAATCGTAATAGACGGATGGAGAGACTACGATGCTGTTGATGAATTATTAAAAAGCTGCATAGAGGCACATCATTCTGATATGACACGAAAATAACTATTTTAATCTAACTTTTTTGGATAATATAATTGTTTATATGCTTTAAAACATGAAATTATTTAGTTACTCCTCTTGCTCAACTTGTCGTAGAGCGATTAAGTGGCTTGAAAATCATGATATTGCCTTTGAATTAATTGATCTTTTAAAATCCCCCCCCTCCAAGGAAATGCTTATCTCAGCTAGTGAGCTATATGGGGATAGAAAATATCTTTTAAATACTAGTGGGATTGTATATCGTTCTATTGGTTCGGATATTGTCAAAAAAATGACTGATAACGAATTGTTTGAGCAACTTTTTATGGAACCTAGATTAATAAAAAGACCTTTTTTATATAAATCTAGTAAATGCTTTTTAGTTGGATTTAAAGAAGAAAAGTGGGCAGAAAAATTACTTTGAAATTCACATTAGAACTTTTATTGACTTAAAATAAGTAGTCTTTCAAATAAAGTAAACTATATATTTATTATCGATAAAAAAGTGCAGCAACATCATTCAGACTCGAGTAAAGAAACTAAAAAATTTTGGTGGTACTCTTTCTTTGATACGTGGGGACCTATTTCTCTAACTATTCTGTTGTATGTAGGTATCCGTCATTTTATAGCAGAAGCTAGATATATACCCTCTGGTTCGATGCTGCCAGGCTTGAAAGTAAATGATCGACTAATTGTTGAAAAACTTTCCTTCCGTAAAAGGTCTCCTTTTCGAGGAGAAATTGTAGTTTTCAACTCACCATACTCTTTTGATAAGAAATTGATAGCTGATAGAAATAAGCAACTTCCGTCTAAATTTAGATGTTCATTAATAACTTTTCCATTAATTTCTTGGATACCTGGTTTATCAGATCGTGCTTGTGATGCTTATATCAAACGGGTAGTAGCTGTAGGAGGAGATAGTCTTTTAATTAATGGGAAGGGAGAGATTGTTTTGAACGGTAGATCAATTAACGAATCATATGTTGAATACTTTTGCCCAAGTAAATCTAAATTTAATCTATGTCGCCCTATGACTAAAACTGTTCCAAAAGGACATGTATTCGTTTTGGGAGATAACCGTGCTAATAGTTGGGATAGTCGTTTTTGGCCAGCAGGAGGCTTCTTGCCCCAAAAAGAAATAATTGGTAAAGCCACCTGGCGTTTTTGGCCAATTAGTCGTTTTGGTAAGCCTGATTAATTAGACCACAATCTATAATTTTCCCAAGAATTTTTATGTCTTTGATCGGTTGATTAGTTGCGGCAGTTAAATGCTTTTCTTCATTAGATTGGTACCATTCTTTGTCGGGATCAAATAATAACCAACGGTTACTATTTAAACTTAATTTTTCTTCAGATTGGTTCAGGAATTTAGATGGACCAAAACTAATTTTCTCCCATAATTTCTCCACTTCCCATCCTGATTTTCTTACTAATTGATCCCAGAGTAGAGGTAGAACAAGGTTATAACAACTGATCCCTTTTTTCCTTTTGTTTGCAGGTAGCTTGGTCTCGGAGTCATCTGAGGGGGTGGAATGAACAGAGATTGCTGATAAAACATTATCCTCTAAACCTTTTATTAGAGAGGCTCTGTCTCTAGGGGATCCTAATGAAGGTGTTACGCTCCATCCAATATCAAAAGGAGTAAGACTTGAGTTGTCATTGACTAAATGCCACCAAAAGATAGTTGCCATTGGCTTGGTGGATGAATTTTTAAGGATTGAAACGCCCTCAGTCGTAGAAATATTCATTAACCTTAGTGCAATGTCCGGGTATTGCTTATGAAGCTCAAGTAGTTGGATCAGAGGAATAATTTCGCTTTCAATAGGGTCAGGAGGCCAGCCTGCTCTTAGAGTATCTACACTTTGTCTGGACATTCCACCAGCTTGTAGCACTTTATCTCTTGGTGCAAATAGTACGGGGGAATTTTTCATTTCTCCAATTGAGAAACCTTGCTTAAGAAGCCCTATGGGAGGCATGAAATCGTCACCACTTAAGCCGATGGCTCCATTTTGTAGTAACTCAATATGTTTCGATAGAGAAACTCCCTTCCCGCCCATGCTAAAACCTCCCCATAGGTGTATTAAAACCTCACTTTTGATACTCTTTAAAGCAATAATCGACTCAATTTGATCTCTCCATAAATCACCTCTTGGAAGGATACCTAATTGACCATATCCAGAAAATGTTGCTTTATTTATAAGTGTATAGATACTCTCTCCTTTACCATTAAATGGAGATTCCAAAAATGAATGAGGATCAACAAGACAAGGGGCTAAAAGCATATTTTTAGCTTTTTGAGGCTTGATTCCTAAAAGTTCTGCATTTTGAAGAGCCTTACTACCGAATGCTTTGATCACACTATCTTTGATTAAAACAGCCTCTCTCTTTAAAGATGATCCAGACTTTTCAAGGATTTGAATATTTTCAAATAAATAACTACTAGTCATTAAATCAAAGCGCTCCGACAGCTGTTGAGTCGATAATTCCTCCCAAATGTGAAGTGATATTTAGACAGGTGATTTGATCTGGTTGATCTTCTTTCTCTGAAAGGTCAATGATTGTAATACCACCATTACCTTGTTTGATCATCCAGATTTTTGATGGCATTAAACCTAAAAGATGACAAAGAATGGTTTTGTTAACTGCATCATGAGCAACTACCAATGCAGTCTCATCATTTTTTAGATCTTTGCAAATCTCATTCCAACCAGCAATGGATCTTAGGGATACTTCTTTTATATTTTCTCCCTCTGGCATTTGAACTTTTTCAGGGGAAATCTTCCATTCGTTGAGAAGGTCTGGCCAGTCGGATCTGATCTCAGATTCTAACTTTCCTTCCCATTTTCCGTGACCGATCTCTTTGAGGTTATCTTTAAGAGAAATCTCGATCCCCGGATGTTCGTTTAGAATTATTTTAGCTGTCTCTTTTGGTCTTGAGAGAGAACTACTAAATGCTTTTTGTATAAGATTATTTTTTAAAAATTCACTTGCAGCCTTAGCTTGGGCTTTCCCATTTGTATTTAAGGGTATATCAATTTGTCCTTGAAACCTTCCCTGTTTATTCCAATCTGTTTCACCATGCCTGACTAAAATAATTCTTTTTTTACTACCTTTTTTGGGAATACTAGGATATAAATGAGCGACATTATTGAGACATTGAATTTGGACTTGCCTATCTTCCCAATTATTAAAAGCAATATTACAAATTGAGATTGAGGCGTTGTCTAACTTTAATCTTCTAAACCCTTTTGATGGCTCATTAATTAATTTTAGTATCAAGCATCTAAGAATTGCATTATGGGCAACTATCAAAATAGTTTCATTAGAGCCTGCATGAGAAGTAAACAAAGATTTTAAGAAATTTTCAGCTTGATATAAAAGTTCTTTAATTGGTTGAAAATTTGTACCATTGTCTTTTTTAATGGTTAGTTCTTTTGGCTCTTTTTGCCAAATAGCAAGCTCTTGTGGAAAGTTACTTTCTATTTCATTTTTTGTTAAACCACTCCAAGGCCCAAGGTCAACCTCCAAAAGCTCATCAGTATAAATTGCTTTAAGGTCGTTTTGATGTTGTTTGATAATGATTTTTGTGGTTTCTGAGGCTCGTTGCAAAGGGGAACTATAAATTGCATTTATTGGAATAGAAGAGATTGTTTTTCCAGCCGCTTCAGCTTGTAATTGTCCTTCTTTAGTTAATGTTGAAAGGTCGTTTCTTCCTTGAATACGACCTTCCTTGTTAAAACTACTCAATCCATGACGGACAAAAATTAGACGCAATGTCATTAAATAAAGTGTCTTCTAAATAATTATGGTATTAGCCATGAGGGCAATCTAATGTTCTTTTAGTAAAGATAGAAGTCTTTCTCCATGTCAGTGTTAACAAGTTGATTTTATGAGACAAGCCAAAACGGGTTGGAAATGTGCTATTGCTCTATTTTCATTGATTTTAACTGGTCTGATATGGGTCCAAGGTTTGCAAGAAAGCTTTGCACGACCCTCTGTAGCCCCAAAGATTTCATTGATGCAAGCTGAGATGGCGGTTTCAGCTTCTTCCTCCATACCTGAAGCAATAAAAGATGTATTTTTAGGATCAGCACCTCAAGAAAAACTATATCAAGCTCTTAAAAAGATTCCTTTGGAACAACTTGAGGATAGACAGAGACTGTTACTAGCAGTTCTGGAAGAGCAAGAGGATAAGCAAGAATTATTCTTGAAGAAAAATTTTAAGGATAAAAACTTTGAAACGGTTAGAAGCTATTTATTAGATAGACAAGAAGTTAAGGAACTAAATGAATTTCCTGATATTAATGAGATTAAATTAGACCCTTTCCTGTATCAAATTTCATGCACTACTATAGGATTTACGGATGAAAAGTGTATTAATAATAAATATAATTTCCTTTCTGCTATAAGACTTTTAACCTCTCAACTATTGCCATTTCTTGCTTCAATTATCGGTAGTATATTATTGATTAGGTATGCTTTTATTTTCTTAGGAAAGAAAAATTCTCCATGGCCGGAAATGATCGCTCCTCCCTTATCTATGATAGATATGGTTCTACTTATTTCAGGTGGTTTTGTTGTTATTGGTGAAGTCGTGTTTCCCGCCCTAATAATACCAATAAATGATTTATTGTTTAATAATTTATCCTCTCCATTAAAAGAGTCTCTAAGAGTATTTTTTGGCTACTGTTCAATGACTATAGCTCCTTTATTTATAATTAGATATCAATTAATGGGTTTAGTTTCTTCGGAAGTTGATGGAGGATGGTTGCAATGGAAAATCAAACCAATCAAAGAGGGCTTTTTAAAATCAATAAGTGGATGGTTAATGATTATGCCTTTAGTGCTGCTTATTGGGTGGTTAATGAATGAAATTATCGGTGACCAGGGTGGAAGCAATCCATTATTGGAAATGGTTTTAGGTAGCGATGAATTTGTTCCATTGTTTTTGCTTTTGATTACAACTGTTGTTTTGGCTCCATTTTTTGAGGAGTTAGTTTTTAGAGGTATCCTTTTACCTGTATTGGTATCAAAAGTTGGCAAAATTAGCGGAGTTCTATTAAGTGCCTTGATCTTTGCTTTGGCTCATTTAAGTGTAGGGGAATTGCCGCCTCTTTTTGTTTTGGGAATTGGTCTTGGTTTAATGAGATTGAGTTCAGGAAGGTTATTTCCTTGTGCTCTTATGCATTCTCTATGGAATGGAGTGACTTTTATTAGCCTGCTATTAGTAGCTTGATATTAAATAAAAAAAAACATCAGTATCCCAGCTCTTGCAGTTGCTTGGTCAAGGTGTTTGACTTGAATTACTTTCGAATTTTGATTTGGTTAGTCGCACTCTATATAAACAAAAAGTAGGACAATTTCAAAAAAAGAAGTTGTCCAAGGAATTGTTAAACAGTGTTTTCTCATCAAAACAGGTTCAACGAAAATTTCCAATTCAAGCTGCTCTTCATATCGTCTTAGATGGTGCATTGGTAGGCATTCTCACGATAGTAGTGATAATGTCATCCGTTGCTTTGCACTCTCAATATTTGTGGACTAAGTCTTTTACTAAACTTGAAACCATAAGAGACTTGAACCGAAGGATATTGGAATCAACTTCAATTCTTGAAAGTTATCTATTGAAAAATAAAAAGTTGTCTAGATATTTAGTTCCTACTAAAGCGGAAGATCTTTTATATGTGAATAGACCAAAACCAGAAGAAACTAAGAAATTATTCGAAATGACATTTAAAAGTAGATTGCTAAAGAAAATATCTTCTTTTCCTATTAAGTCAGGTTATTAATAATTTCCATGAGAAGTATTAATTATAGAAAGAAGAGAAAGTCTTTTAAAGTAAAAACTCTTTCACCCCTATCTCACTATAGATTTAGAATTGTCTTTGTATTATTATGTCTGGGACTTGGGGGCCTTTCTTTAAGAGTGGGTTGGCTTCAACTATTTCAGTCTGATCAATTAAGAGCTCAAGCACGCGAGGTTCAAACAGAACAAAAGAATCCGTTGGGTACACGTCGATCAATCTTAGATAGAAATGGAAAGCTTGTCGCAATAGATGAGAAACGTTTTAAAATTTGGGCACACCCTAGATATTTTAAGTTTCCTGGCGATTCATTTGGGACACTGCGTAAACCAGTCGAAGTAGCAAAACTCCTTTCTACGCCACTATCTCAAAGTGTTGATGAGATATTAAACAAATTAAGTAATTATTCTTCAGGGGTAAAACTTGCAGAGGGGATAACAACCGAGAATGCTAATAAAATTAAGAAACTTGGAATTAGTGGTATTGATTTGGAGGTGTATCCTCAAAGGCTTTATCCTCATGGATCACTTTTTGCAAATGTAGTTGGTTTTTTAGATTTAGATAGACGACCTCAGGCTGGATTGGAATTGAGTTTAGATAGAGATCTCAAGCGTCTAGAGAAAACAAGTTTAATCAGAAGAGGAGCTGATGGAACACCCTTACCTATAGGTGTTCAACGTGGTGTCTTCGATGAGGATCAACTAAGTCTCCAACTTACTTTAGATGTAAGGCTTCAAGAAGTAGCCGTTAAAGAAATAGGTAGGCAAGTAAAGAAGTGGAATGCAAAAAAAGGTGTGGTAATCGTAATGGATATACATACAGGAGAACTTCTAGCATTGGCTTCTACTCCAACTTATGATCCTAATAAATATTGGGATTATTCTCCATCTCTTTTTAAAGAGTGGTCAGTGCAAGAATTATTTGAACCTGGTTCTACCTTTAAGCCAATTAATTTGGCATTGGCATTGGAGGAGGGGGTTATAAGCCCTAACGGAGAAGTTAATGATGATGGTCTAGTTACAGTAGGAGGGTGGCCTCTCTCGAATTGGGATCGAAAGCCTAACGGGATTTTGTCTTTCCCTGAGGTATTACAAGTTTCAAGCAATGTAGGTATGGTTAAGATTATGAATAAATTGAATGCGAGTAATTACTGGCAATGGTTAAGGCAATTAGGCATAGATGAAATCCCGGAAACGGATCTTCCAGGAGCAGTCTCTGGGCAAATAAAATCAAAGCAGACTTTTGTAAATCAACCGATAGAACCTGCGGTAGCCTCCTTTGGTCAAGGCTTTTCTATTACTCCGCTTAAATTAGCTCAATTACATGCTTTGATTGCAAATGGTGGCAGACTCGTAACGCCTCATATTACTAAAGGTCTTAAAGGTGATTATGAGTCGTATTTCAATACCCCTTCAGAATCTAAGCAGATTTTATCTCCTGAGGTTACAAATACTGTTCTTGGATGGATGGAAACTGTTGTGTCTTTTTACGATAAAAGTGGTATTGAGGTAAATGTTCCTGGCTATCGGATTGGAGGGAAAACAGGGACGGCGCAAAAATCGCAGGATGGCTTTAACTATAATTCTAAAATCTGCAGTTTTGTTGCAAGTCTTCCTATCGATGATCCTCGCTATGTCGTTTTAGCAGTTATTGATGAACCCCAAAAGCCAAATGCCTATGGATCAACTGTGGCTCTACCTGTGGCAAAAAAAATTATTGAGACTTTGCTTGTGATAGAAAAAATCCCTCCAAGTATTTCTAAAAAAGAACATTTAGCTATAAAAAGCTAAGAGATGGCTAAATTTTCCCAAAAGTAGTAATTAAAGGGTGAAATCTATAAAAAATATAGCTAGTCTGTAACTCATGAAAGACGTTTTTTATTATGGAATCCCTTCTTAATCAGTTATCTTCAATGACTGTAGTAGTGGCTGATACAGGTGATCTTGAAGCGATCAAAAAATTTCATCCCAGAGACGCTACAACAAATCCTTCTTTGATTCTGGCCGCAGCACAAATACCTGCTTATCAAAGTTTGATTGATAAAGCACTCAATACTTCTAGAGAAATGCTAGGAACCAATGCCTCAAATACTAGTGTTGTTAAAGAAGCTTTGGATGAACTGTGTGTTGTTTTTGGTAAAGAGATTTTAAAAATAATTCCTGGTCGAGTTTCTACAGAGGTTGATGCAAGACTAAGTTTTGATACTGATGCCACTATTGCAAAAGCAAGAAAAATTATTGCTAAATATAATCAAGATGGCATCTCTAACGATCGGGTTTTAATCAAAATTGCTTCTACTTGGGAAGGGATAAAAGCTGCTGAGGTACTAGAAAAAGAGAATATACATTGCAACCTGACTTTGTTGTTTAATTTTTATCAAGCAGTTGCTTGCGCTGAGGCAAGCGTAACGCTTATTTCCCCTTTCGTGGGAAGGATTTTGGATTGGTATAAGTCTGCTACAGGAAGAGATTCTTATCCAGCAATTGAAGATCCAGGGGTCGTTTCTGTTACTAAAATATTTAATTATTTCAAGTCAAATGGTTATAAGACAGAAGTCATGGGAGCAAGTTTCAGGAATATAGAGGAAATAACTGAGCTTGCAGGATGTGATTTATTAACGATTTCCCCTAAATTATTGCAGCAACTTAATGAAACCTATTCGGACTTGCCAATTAAGTTAAACGCACAAAAACCTTTAGTCATTGATGAGACAATTCATTTAGATCAAACATCTTTTGAACTAATGATGGCCGGAGATAAAATGGCTACGGAAAAACTTAATGAAGGAATTAGCGGTTTCAGTAAAGCAATTGATAAATTAGAAAATCAATTGAACGAAAGACTTGAGTTAATTGAAGGAGGAATTGCTCTTACTCTTTGAGATTTGATTTTGAAAGAGTAATCTCTTGATTACTCTTTTTGCAATGTCTTCATAACTCATCTCACCTGAAAGAATTTGTGCAATTCTCTTTGGAGCAGTATGTCTTTTGACACCTAATTGATATCCAACTTTTGGAAAACGATAAAAAACTTGAGAAATTCTTTTACCCCAAGCCATCGAATTCCCCCATTTTTTTTGAATTGTTTTTGTGTATCCATCTAAACAACTGACTTCTCCATCTAACCAATAAATAAGGCTTTTTGCAGCTTCAAATCCACTCATCAAAGCGGGTCTTAATCCTTCCGCTAAAAATGGATCACACAATGAGGCAGCATCACCAACTAGAAGAACTCCTTCTCCGTTTAAGTTGCTGTGGCCATTCCATATTCTTAATTTTTTTTCATGACCAATTACTTCAGAAGGGTCAAAACCCAGATCAGGAAGAAATGATTTAAGTATTTCATTAACTGGAATTGAATTCTTATTATCTAGAAAAGTTCCCATCCCAATATTTACTCCATTTTTTAATGGAAATGCCCATGCAAACCCATTTTTTACTAGGCCAAATTCAAATCTAGCAGTTTCACTTTCTAAATTTCCCCTCCTTTTAATTCTTCCTGAGAAAGTGGAGGCAAATTTTTGTTGATTTGGACCTAAATTAAAAGTTCTAGGCCATGGTGATTGAGAACCATCAGCAATGACGACTGCTCTTGCCTCTATTTGTCTCCCATCAAGAGCGGTTATATGCCATATATTAAATATTTTTTTTATATCAACTACATCAAATGTAGTCAATAAATTACAACCAGAATTTATTGCTTGATCTAATAAGAATGAATCAAGTTTTTCACGCTTAAATATCCAAAAAGGAGAAGAGCCAGAGAGCTCCGCGACCACTTTGTCGCTATTGAACCAACTAAACTCTACATTTGTTATTACTTCATCAACTATGGGCAAAAGTTTAAAAGGAAACCAATTTTGTACTGCAGCAGACATTCCACCCCCGCAGATTCTCTCTGCAGAGGAAATATTTTTTTCAAGAATACATACCTTTTTACTTTTACTAGCCAGATGAAATGCGGTAGTAGTGCCTGATGCTCCCCCTCCAATAATGGCAACATCTATGAGGGTCAAACTTTTAAAATCTCAGCTTCTTTTTCTGAAAGCTTTTTTTCAATATCTTTAATGAAATTGTCCGTCTCTTTCTGAATTGTTTCTTGTTCATCTCTGCTTTGATCTTCTGAAAGATCACCATCTTTCTCAGATTTTTTGACTCTCTCTATTGCATCACGGCGTATATTCCTTAGTGCAACTTTTCCTTCCTCTGCATATTTGGATGCGAGTTTGCAAAATTCTTTTCTTCGCTCTTCAGTCAAAGGAGGAACATTGATACGAATTATTTTACCATCGTTGTTTGGAGTAAAACCTAGATCACTTGTAGCAATCGCTTTCTCAATGGAAGCTAATGAGCCCAAGTCGAAGGGTTGAATTGCTATCGTTTGAGAGTCAGGAGTAGTGATAGTTGCAAGTGACTTTAGTGGAGTGTCAGCTCCGTAGTATTCGACTGATATTCTGTCTAATAAAGACGTATTTGCTCGTCCCGTTCTGATGGTATTGAAATTCCTCTGAGCTGCTTCAACAGACTTGCTCATTGTGTTTTTTAGCTCTTGGTTTGACATTTAGATAAAGTTATTGCGAATTGATTATTAAAAAGGTTCAAAAATATAGTTTTAACTCGAATTAGATATTCTTGATCCAATTGGTTCGCCAGAAATTGCCTTGGCAATATTTCCAGGTTGAAAAATATTAAAAACAACTATAGGGATTTTATTATCTTTGCAAAGAGCAATAGCAGTGCTATCCATTACTCCTATTTCGTTGGCCAATACATCTTGAAAGGTGAGATTTTCATATTTGACAGCATCAGAAAATTTTTTTGGATCTCGATTGTAAACCCCATCAACTTTCGTGGCTTTGAAGACAACTTCTGCGTTAATTTCGGCGGCCCTGAGAGCAGCAGTGGTATCAGTTGTAAAAAATGGATTGCCGCACCCACCTCCAAAAACTACTACCCTTCCCTTCTCTAGATGTCTTATTGCTCTTCTTCTTATATATGGTTCTGCAATCTGTTGCATGTCAATAGCAGATTGAACTCTTGTAGGTACGCCAGCTCTTTCTAATCCATCTTGAAGTGTGATTGCATTCATTACGGTTGCAAGCATTCCTACATAGTCAGCAGTGGCTCTGTCCATGCCTGCAGCGGATCCTTTTAGACCTCTAAAAATATTTCCACCGCCAACCACAATTGCTATTTGCGTGCCATTTTCAACCACTTTTGAAACATCCTTGGCTATGGATTGAACAATTTCAGGATCAATTCCATAAGGTTTTTCCCCCATAAGAGCTTCACCACTGAGTTTTATAAGTGCTCTAGAGTATGTCATTAAAAATTCATAACAAATTGACAGTAGCAAGTCCTGGGAGAACTTCTTTATCTCTGTATTGGATCCCTTGCGATGGAAATATTTTCAAGATTAAAGATTAATATTCAATTCCTTCTTGTGCTTTTACTCCCTGCTCTCTAAAGGGATGGTGGATTAATTTCATTTCTGTCACAAGATCAGCTGATTCGATTAATTTTTCTGAAGCTCCTCTTCCAGTCAAGACAACATGTGTAAGCTCGGGACGCAAAGTTATGCCATTTATAATTTCATCTTCATCTATATATCCAAGTTTTATTGCAACAATGATCTCGTCTAAAATTATAAGTTTGTAATTTGGATCTTTAATGTAAGAGAGCGCCTTTCTCCAACTTGACTTGACTAGATTTATATCTTTATTCCTATCTTGTGTTTCCCATGTGAACCCTTCCCCACATGCATGAAATTTTAACTTGTCCCCAAATATTTTCAAAGCTAATGACTCGCCTGGCTCCCATCCACCTTTGATAAATTGAATTATTGCAACTTTGTGATTATGACCAATAGTTCTTAATCCCATCCCAAGAGCTGCTGTAGTTTTTCCTTTCCCTTGGCCCGTATTAATTATTATTAGACCTTTTTCTTTATTTCTTTCTTTTAACCGTTGTGTTTGAACTTCTTTCCTCCTTTGCATCCTTTCTCGATATTTTTCTTCAGTAATATTTGGTATTGAATTACCACCCATTCCTATTTTTTCTGCATTCTTATCTAGCTTATTTAGTCTTGAATCTTCTTTAGAAATGTTATTTTTCATTTCCTTTGCTTTAATTATATATATAAATTAATAAAAGAAAAATTCATAGAAATGATATGGATGGAAATATTAATTATTCTTCTTGTTAACATTTGAATTTAGATAGAGCACTATCAACTGCAATTTGCTGATCTCTTCTTGTTATCCAATGATGATAGGTTTTTGTATGTATTGACACTGAGTGCCCCATCATTTTTGCAGCTACAGTATTTGGTAGGCCTATTAAGATTGTCCTAACTGCCCATGCATGTCTCAAATCATAAGGGGTAAAAGATAATTTATATCTTCTAAATTGTTCAGATACTCTTCTTCCGATATGTTGAAGAGTTGTCTCTTTTAGATTTGTTTTAATATCTGGGAGTAAATCTGAAGTATCAGTTATGTTGTCTAACTCAAATAAACCAATCCATTCAGGATGAAATGGCCAAACTTGATGTTCTCCTGTTTTTGTATTTGGGAAAACCCGAAGTATTTTATCCCCGCTTTTTTTTAAACAGGATAAGTCACTAAAAAAGACTTCATGATTTCTAAGTCCGTAGGTTGCCATTAACGCAAAGACAAATCTCCATTTTGGATTTGCTATTAATTGAAAGCTTTTAATAATTTTTTCATCACTAGGTAACTCTCTGAAATTAGATTCGTGTATTCCATAACCACTTTGAAGTTGTTTCCAGTTCTTAGGAAGCTCTAATTTAAGGTATCTAGCTAAAGCACTTAAAGCAATTCCACATTGTTGTCTGCTTCTTGAATTTTCTTTGTAACTTAAAAGGATTTTCACTAGAAGCTCTTCGTTTAATTTAAGAGTAGATTTATGACTTACTCCAATTAATCTGTTCAAATATGGTTTGTAAGCAGACTGCCAAGTGCTGATCATTCCTGCTGTTGATTTGCTCCTGGATGTATCAGAAAAAAATTGTCTTTTAAAGCTTTCTATTTCATTGCTTAGTACTGTTTTATTAGTCTTTGTTGTTGAGATGGCTTTTTCTTTAACCCAATTAGACCAGCAAAATTGATTTTTTTTAAGTTGAAAATCAATTAATTCTATAGCTTTTCTAGCCTCTTCTAGACCGTTAATGTTGTAAGGAAGTTTAAGACTTATTCTTTGAATTTTAGAAAGATTATTAGATTTCTTATCTGGCAAAGAACCGCGAATGTTTAAAACTCTACCTCTTTTCTCAATTCTTAGATTGATTCCCTTTGATTGAAGGTCTTGGTTGATATCTAGTAACTTTTGATTCTCTTCCATGATCCTGTAAATTTAGCTAGCTTTACTTTGATAAGGGTTTGTATAACCTTTTATAAGGAGTTTTTTCTAAAATGGCTCGGGTTGGTGTCCTCTTATTAAATCTTGGAGGTCCTGAGAGGATTAAGGACGTCGGACCATTTTTGTATAATTTATTTTCTGATCCAGAGATAATTCGTTTACCAGTTCGTGCTTTTCAAAAGCCTCTTGCTTGGCTTATAAGCTTATTAAGAAGTAGTAAATCACAAGAGGCTTATAGATCAATTGGAGGCGGATCACCTTTACGTCGTATTACCGAGCAGCAGGCAAGAGAGCTTCAAAGTTATCTTAGAAATATAGGAATAGACGCTACAACATATGTTGCAATGAGGTATTGGCATCCATTCACTGAGTCAGCTGTAGCGGATATGAAGGCTGATGGTGTTAGCGAAGTTGTTGTTTTACCTCTTTATCCCCATTTCTCTATAAGTACAAGTGGATCAAGTTTTAGAGAGTTGAAAAGATTAAAAGATGGTGACTCTGAGTTTGCGGAATTATCAATTCGTTGTATTCGTAGCTGGTTTGATCATCCAGCCTATGTTTCTTCAATGGCTGAATTAATAAAGAAACAAATCTTAGCTTGTGATTTGCCCCAAGAGGCCCACGTTTTTTTTACTGCACATGGTGTTCCAAAAAGTTATGTAGAAGAAGCCGGTGATCCTTATCAAGATCAAATACAGAACTGTTCACTTTTGATTATTGACCAGCTTGAAAATTCGCTTGGATTTAGCAATTCCTTCTCACTTGCTTATCAAAGCAGAGTGGGGCCAGAAGAGTGGCTAAAACCATATACCGAAGAGGTATTAGAAAAACTTGGAAAATCCGGAGTTAAGGAACTTGTCGTGGTCCCGATAAGTTTTGTGAGTGAGCATATTGAAACTCTCCAAGAGATTGATATTGAGTACAAAGAAATAGCTCAGAAAAATGGAATTGTTAATTTTAAAAGAGTTCCAGCTCTTGATACATATCCGTTGTTTATTGAAGGATTGGCTGATCTAATTTCTTCTTGCCTCAACGGCGAGGGGGTTAGCTTAGAAGAAGCATCAAAATTGCCGGAAAGAGTAAAACTTTATCCTCAAGAGAAATGGCAATGGGGATGGAATAACAGCTCTGAAGTTTGGAATGGAAGAGTTGCAATGATTGTTTTTCTTTGTTTTTTGATGGAATTAATAATTGGGGGTGGACCTTTTCACCAAATGGGTTTGCTATAAAAAATTAAAATAACTATTTATGTTGATTAATTTGATACCCAGCCTTCTATTTAAACTTAGAGCATTGAATTAAATTTTTGCTTAATTTAGTTTAATTGAAATTATGCATACTAAGATTTATTGTTAGTTTAGATTTTCTTCTGCCGTGACCCTGACTTCTACGCCTAATCATATAGGAGATTCAGGAACACTAACTCAAAAAGAGATGTCAGGAGCTGATGCCTTGATGGATTCTCTTCGTAGGCATGGCGTAGATACTATTTTTGGTTATCCAGGAGGAGCAATTCTCCCAATATATGATGCGGTTTTTAAAGCAGAGAAAGAGGGATGGTTAAGACATATTCTTGTTCGACATGAGCAAGGCGGAACTCATGCTGCAGATGGTTTTGCTAGAGCGACTGGGAAAGTAGGAGTTTGTTTTGGTACATCAGGTCCTGGAGCTACGAATCTAGTTACAGGAATAGCCACCGCTCAGATGGATTCTGTACCTCTCGTCGTCATAACAGGACAAGTCCCCAGACCTGCTATTGGTACTGATGCTTTTCAAGAAACAGATATTTTTGGTATTACACTTCCAATAGTTAAACATTCATGGGTAGTAAGAGATCCATCTGAGATTGCAAAAGTTGTAGCGCAAGCTTTTCTGATTGCTTCATCGGGTAGACCAGGACCTGTCTTGATTGATATACCAAAAGATGTTGGACAAGAGATGTTTACATATCACCCTGTCGAGCCAGGTTCAATTAAGCCACCAGGCTTTGAACTGCCATTCGCGCCTGAACATAAAGCCATAACTGCAGCCTTAGATTTAATTGAAAATGCTGAGCAACCACTCCTTTATGTTGGCGGTGGTGTTATTTCCTCGGGGGCACATGAAACTCTGGCGGCGATTGCTAATAGATATCAAATACCTGTAACAACAACTTTGATGGGGAAAGGCGCTTTTGATGAACGTGAGCCTTTATCAGTTGGAATGCTTGGTATGCATGGAACAGCTTATGCCAACTTTGCTGTGACTGAATGTGATTTGTTGATTGCTATTGGAGCAAGATTTGATGACAGAGTCACAGGTAAATTAGATACTTTTGCTCCTAAAGCAAAAGTAATTCATTTTGAAATTGATCCGGCTGAAATAAATAAAAATAGAATAGTTGAAGTTTCCGTATTAGGTGATGTTGGAATTAGCCTTGTTAAATTATTAGATCTCAGTAACCAAAGGAATATAAATCCAAGAACTTCTAACTGGCTTAACAAAATTAAAAACTGGAAAAATAATTTTCCTTTGATAACTCCTCCTAAAGAAGGAGAAATTTATCCACAAGAAGTATTAATTGCGTTAAGAGATTTGGCTCAAGATGCTTACATTACAACTGATGTTGGACAACATCAGATGTGGGCAGCTCAATATTTGTTGAATGGACCAAGACAATGGATTAGCAGTGCTGGACTTGGAACAATGGGTTTTGGTATGCCCGCTGCAATGGGAGTCAAAGTTGCCTTACCTAAGGAGCAAGTGATTTGTATCGCTGGTGATGCAAGTATTCTCATGAATATTCAGGAGCTTGGAACTATTGCTCAATATAAGTTGAATATAAAAGTAATTATTATCAATAATCATTGGCAAGGGATGGTTAGGCAATGGCAAGAAAGTTTTTATGATGAACGATATTCTGCCTCTAATATGTCTGTTGGGGAACCTGACTTTATTTCTCTATCTAAGGCTTTTGGGATTAAGGGCATTGTTATTTCAGAAAGAGAAAACCTAATACCTGAACTTCAGAAAGCATTGGTGAATGAAGGACCAGTTCTTGTTAACGTAAATGTTAGAAAAGGTGAAAATTGTTACCCCATGGTTCCACCCGGGAAAAGTAATGCTCAAATGGTTGGTATCCCTGAAATTAAGAAATAATTTAAAAAACTTTTTATGAGTAAATTTTTTACAAAGATTTTAATATTAATAATTTCTTTTTTTTGTTTTTATTTTGAAGTTGATGCGGCTGAAATTTTGCAAGTGACTAGTTCGTCTGTTTTGCTCATTGGAGATCATAATCGTACCTACACTGTGAAATTAGCATGCACAGAAATCAGCCCTGAATTAGAAGAAAAATCTGTTAAGTGGCTCAAAAAACAACTACCAAGACATACGAAAGTGAATCTCAAACCTAAAGGATCTTTCGATGGAGTCCTTGTCGCCAAAGTTATTCCTTTTGATAGCAGTATTGACATATCAGAGAAATATATTAACGAAGGGTTAGCAATGAATAAATGCTAAATTAATTATTAAACTAAGTATCTATGATTATGAATATATGAAACTCCATGGTCTTAAATAAGTTTTATCTCTTCTGAAAGAATTAAATAAATTTGTATTTGAGTATGTATAAGTTCTATGTAGATCTACTTGAACTAATGAGTTGGAGAAAATTGTTAAATTTCTCCAATATCTTTGAGCATCCAAAAACCATCTAGTGAATTTTCTTCAGCACTTTTTTGAACTGAAATAAATTGAAGTCCATCTGCATATAGTTTCGTATTTAGAAAATTATTTTCAATAGCTTTTTTTGCCTCTTCTTCGACATCAGTTACCAACCATCTATCAGATTGCCCTGCCTCTAAAATTATTTGTGTCCCTTCTATTAAAAGCTTTGCTGGTTCAAGTCCCCCAAGCCACGCTGCAAGTGCTAATGACCTTTTTGGACTAAAAAGCCTAATGCCTGGAATAGAAATACTTTGATTAATTGAATCTTTTATGGGAATTAAATTGGAAAACTCTATTTCCCATTCATCTGCTTCTCTAAGTGTATTTAGAGATAGTGAAGCAAAGCTCCAGGAATCACCTCTTACTTCCTCTGGTAAAGGGATTGCTTGGTTCGTGATTGGGTTTGAAGGAGGAGCAAGATTAATGCCGGTATATCCTTTTTGCTGGGGATAAAAACTCCTTTCTCTATCAATAAGCCACTCCATTAATGAATAAGTTCTTCTGCTAGAAATAAGTTCAATTCCTATTTGATCTGCTGCGCGTTTAATCATTGTTTTCATAGATGATCGCCAACAACGAATAACGGAAGGTTTATCCCAACCTTGTGAATAAGCTTCATCAATAGCTTCGTCTAATGCATCTTTTAACCAAATAGAATTAACACTGGATGCTGGACATATCTTTTCCCATTTAAATGTTTTCTTATCTTTGAAATTATTTGTAGATGTAATTAATAATTCCCATCGTTTTTTTCCATTTTCATCAATTATTGGGCGAGAATAAAAATCTATTTCCCAGTCTGTTTTTTTTAAATCAGATTTTTTGGAGGCAATCACAATTTTTTTTCAATGTAAGTTTATGAGGATAAATTGATGTCTTTCTCTTCTTTTTGAGGATCGACTTTTTCTTTATTCAAGCTATTTCGGGCTTTAATTGCTCGCTCATCTGCCTCTTCCATAACTTTTGTTTTATCAGTAATAAGTTCTCCTGGAGGTCCCTCTAAAAGAGCTGTATTCAATCCGATTCGTCCCCGGGAAGGATCTAAATCAGTTATTAAAGCTTTTATTGATTCGCCTGTTTGGAAAACTTCTCTAAGGCTTCTCATGCTTCCATTGGTTACCATTGAATGATGCAACAATCCACTGACTCCCTTCAAATCAACAAAAAAACCATAAGGTTTTATGGTTACGATTTGACCCTCGATTAATTGCCCAATTTCTAATTCTGAAAATCTTGAAGCAATTGCAGCTTTTTTTTCGGAGAGAACTAGTTTTCGTCTCTCTGGATTTACCTCTAGAAAAGCGGTATTAATTGTCTTTGAAACAAGAGATTGATGATTTTCTCCATCTTCAAGTTGAGATCTAGGAATAAAACCTCTCAAACCTTCGAAGTCGCAAGTAACACCACCACGGTTAAATCCATTTACTTTAACTCGAATAACTTTTCCTTCTTTTGCAAGATTTTGAACTTTTTCCCAGCTTTTTCTTAGTTCTAAGGCCCTACAACTGATCGTTACCATCCCATCTGCATTTTGTTCTCTAGTAACAAGAACTTCGACTTGTAATCCTTTTGGGAAACGCTCTTTTAAATTTGTAATTACACCCAGACCACATTCATTTTTTGGCATAAATCCAGGAGCTTTTCCACCTATATCTACGTAAATACCATCACTTTCAACTGCAATAACTGAACCTTTTGCAATTTCTCCAGTTGTGCCAATTGGTTGATTCTCTTCTAAGGCTGCTAAGAATTCGTCTTCATCAAAATCAAATTCATCAACTGTTCTACTTTTTTGTTCAAAAATATTTTGATGATCAAAAGCTTCAATATTTTTTTCATAGACAGAATTGTTTTCAGATCTAAGAAGATCTTCCATTGTCGTTGCCTGGAGAATATTACTAGGGTCCTCCTGGTTAGATTTATGTTGTTCAGGTGCTTTCTTTAATTTAGAAATTTCTTTATCAGCTAGAACTTTTTGATCAAGTCTTATATCTTTAGATTGCCCAGAGAATTCTTTCTCAGATGATTCTTTATTTATTATTTCTTCCTCAGTCTTTCGACTGATATGCATAACCTGCAATGGCTTGCGCGGTGCATTTGTTGCGGGCTTTGGGGGAGTCGCTTTTTTAGGCTGAGGATCTGACCCGGCCATAATACCCTTGGTAATAAGTGAAACATTCTTACAGTCAAGGGTAAGTTGTTTTTTAATTATTAGGAGATTTCTATCATTTTTCAAACTCGTCGATTTGAGCATTTGACCTGGCCTGAGGCCTCTAAAGCCGCTTCAGAGAAGGGTTCTACATTGGTTTGGGCCTTTGGTGCATGTGAACAACATGGACCGCATTTACCTTTAATTACTGATACTTTTTTCGCTGAAAATATTTTAATCAAGACTCTTGAAAGGTTGCCAGAAAATATGCCGATATGGATGATGCCATCTCAATCAATCGGTTTTTCTCCTGAAC
>CACPLK010000002.1 GCA_902634795.1 uncultured Prochlorococcus sp.
ATAAATCTGTTGTAATGCGCGAATACCTTTACTGCCTTACTTATGCTATGTGGGGTTATACGGAAAAATACACAGAAGATTATAGCTTAGACCCGGAGTGGTCAGATCAATATCTAACAGAAGAAAGCATAAAGCAGAGCAATCCTTTAGGTCATAAACTCTATAACGATTACATAAGAAAAGTAATATCTAAGCCCGACAGTGAAAGGCTAGAAGATATTTACAAGGACAATGATACTGGAGTTTCAAACTATTTGGTAGATGCAATCACTCCTATTACTGATAACACCACCATAATCAATAAAGATAAAGGAGCTCTTTTCAAGGGTGAAAGTATTAATTATGATTTTATTAATAAAGGTAATAATAACTATCAAATAAAAGCTAAAAATAGTTTTGATGAGATTACAGGTCAAAAAGTCATAACAGAATATTTTCCCAGTAGTGACACTTTTAACGCAACAGGTGTTTCATCATTCTCGCTTCAATTTGTTGATAAGACATTAGATTTTATTGACGACGTTAAAGGTGTTTTTGATCAAGTAACAGGCTTAAATACTGATTCGGGTAGGATGTTTCGTTTATATAACGCAGCGTTTAGACGTTTCCCCGATGCTAGTGGCCTTGCCTACTGGATTAATCAGTTCAGCTCAGGTGCAAATAATATAAGAACTGTTGCATCATCATTTCTCGTTAGTGATGAGTTTAAATTACGTTATGGAGAAAACGTCACTGATAATCAATACGTAGAGACCTTATACATCAATGTCCTTAACAGAGAACTTGATCAGAGTGGTTATGAATATTGGGTAAGTAACATAAACAATGGAACAGAAACCAGATATGAAGTCCTACTAGGGTTCGCTGAATCCACAGAAAACAAAGCTCTCTTTACAGAGATGACTGGCTTTGCTTAAACAAATAAAAAGCTATAAAACAACTTTCTAGTTAGAACGCAGCGAAACACAGACTCTTTCAAAAGGGGAAATGCGAGATTCGCAAGCATGGGAAGCTACTATTTCCGAACCTTAGGCTTAAGCAACACCTATCTCAAGATATACTTTATAGACAAGCTAGCCAACTAGAAAGCTAGTACTTTTTAGGTTTAATCATTGGCAACTTTTACTTGGACTGCGAAAGGAAATCAAGGTGCTACTTATGATGGAACTTTTCCCAGTCATTACAAGAAAGCACAAGACAATTATTACGCAGGAAATCTAACATTACTCTCTGAGAGTTTATTAGCTAATGGAAAGATTTCCTATTACATTTCTGGTAATTATAATTTAGATCTTGACTACAAAAATATCAGGTTTAATGAACAAACAGGAGCTATTTCTTATAATGGATACGATTTCGAATTAAAACAATATGGAAATCAGATAGGTACTGGCGAAGCAGATGGCTATTTTGTTGAAAATATATATGATTTAAGCACAGTTGGTTACCTAACTAAAGAGCGTAAATACTATTCAGAGACTGGGGTTGAAGAAGTAATAACTGGAACATTTGATTATGAAAAAATAGGCGAAAGTTTAAGCGCCCAAAGGACATATTTTATAAGTGGAGATGATACATTTAATGGAAGCAGAAAAGATGATAAATTGTCGTCAGGCATTGGCAACGATATTATCTATGGAAACGAAGGTAATGATACTTTAAAAGGCGAATCAGGCTCAGATATTATTAAAGGAGGTCATGGCTTTGATAATATTTATGGAGGGACAGGAAATGATAGTCTCCACGGTAATGATGGTAATGATTATATTAACGGAGGCAGTGGTACAGATGTTGCCAATTACGAAGGAAACTTCAGCGACTATTCTTTTGTACAAGTTGGTTCAAATTTAAAAGTTATTGATAACAGAATCGGCAAAAACAAATGGACTGACACTCTTGTATCAATCGAATTATTAGATTTCTCAGATAAAAAGTCAATAACTCCAATCAGTGCGCAAACCCTGCAAAATTCTTATCAAGTTAATACTAGTCCTGACAATATATCTACCACTAATAGCGATACGTCTACTTCAAATAACATATCAAATCCAACCAATGCAACTTCAAGAGAATTACAACAATTATACATAGCTTATTTTAGTCGCCCTAGTGACCCTTCAGGTTTAAATTACTGGACAGAAAAGGGGATTAGTAGAAGTGCTTTCGCTGCCAATATGTACTTACAACCGGAGTTTGAAGATGTAAACAGAAATATATCTGTAGAAGCCCAAGTCAATCAAATCTATTTAAATTTATTTAATCGATCAGGTGATGTAACCGGACTTAACTATTGGTCAAATCAAATAAATAATGGTTCATTGCAACTTGCATCGATTGCCAATGATCTTATTTGGGCAGCTGAAAACAATCCGGGAGGTTCTAGCGATTCAAAAACTCTTACTAATAAAACTGAAGCTGCAATTGCCTATACAGAAAAGCTCTCTTCGACTACTTCAGGAATACTTTCTTATCAACCTCAATCAACGAGTCCTTGGATTTCAGGGAAAATCTTCGAAGAGGCTAAATCTTTTATCTCGGAAATAAATCAATACAATACACATACTTCATCGAGTATTGAAAATAGTATTAGAAGGTTTGACAGCCTATCTTCATCAAGCAACTTCAAACTTTTAATTGATCCAAAGTCGAACAAAACAGACACAATCACTGGGATAGGAGTTCATACTACAGAGACTAAAACTTTTGAAGATACTTTTAGTGGACAGAATTCAAACTCATCAGATCTCTTTGCAAACCACTCATTGGAAGATACAGGTCACCAAGAATTTATATTTCATTTACATGAAGAAGTACTTAACAGAGAACCTGATTCTATTGGCATGAACTATTGGCCAGGTCAACTTAATAATGGAGCGGAAACTCGACATGAAGCTCTTCTTGGTTTCTCTGAATCAAACGAGAACTTAGGACTCTTTACTGAGATAACTGCGTTTGGCTAGAGAGAGAATAGAGAATCAGAAGAGATATCTATAATAAAAACAGCTAAAAAATCAGACAAAAAAGGTAGACAAGCTTTATGTCTAACTCGTGAAAATCATTAATATGACTAGCCTGCTATACGTTGAATAAAAACTCCATCACGTCCAGTCATACCAGTTGATTACAGGCGAAAATCACGGTTAGACGTAAGTTAGAAGAGATGGAACAAAGTTAGAACAACTTAAGCTGGATACGAAACTTGCAGGAATCCTATCCATTTGTAGTCATACAAGATTTTTAACCTCCACAGCGCTTAGGAAAGCTTCATTCAATGGCTCTAAAGAGCTGTTAGTCCATTCAGCTAGAGCACTTCTCATTCCGCAAGAACCGTTCCTATAGGCATCTGTCATTTCTAAACCTGTTAATTCATGATTTCCCACGAGGAGTTCAAAGACTAGTTCAGGTTGACTATCATAATTACCAAGGCAAATAGATAATTCTGCGATGGCATCTTTCAAAGAAAGTTTCTTTTCTTTCCGATGAAACTCAAACAATTCTTTAGCAACATCACCATATCTCTTTGCTCCACTATCAGAAAAAATACACTCAGCTTGATTTAAATCTTCTTCTTTATCAGACCAAAAATTATCTTTTAAATTAAGTTGTTCTTCTATTCTTAAGAGTCTCTTTTCAAGGATTTCAATATCACCGCTCGCTTTGATAGAACCTTCTTCTAATAGTTCAGTGATAAAAGCTGTTAGTGTTTTTCCACTCTTAATTGCCTTAGACTTTAATCTAAGCAAGAGTTCCGGATCAATTTTAATGTTCAGCTGAGACTTGCCTTCACTCTTCATCTTCTTTTTTTATATTTCTTCTAGTATATCTATATTTTCTCTATAAAAATCAATTCCTTCCAGCAAAATTAAATCATTTTCTATGATTTATCAATTAAGGACTTCACTAAAAAAACGTGCTTAAAAGTTAGAACAAAGTTAGAATAGAAGCCTATTAAGAATACTGAGAACCCTTGCTATCACTAGACTGCTATACGTTGAATAAAAACTCCATAACGTCCCCTTCATTAACTATATATTCTTTGCCTTCACTTCTTAGCCAACCTTTATTTCGAGCCTCAGATAGAGATCCCGCTTGAAGTAATTTTTCATATGAAATTGTTTGAGCTCGAATAAATCCCTTTTCAAAATCCGTATGAATTACCCCAGCGGCTTGAGGCGCTGTCATCCCATCAGTAATAGTCCAAGCTTTAGTTTCTTTTTCTCCAGTAGTAAAATAGGTGCTTAAGCCCAATAATCGGTATGTAGCTTTAATAAGACTAATTAGACCTCCCTCTTCAACTCCTAAGCCATTTAAATAATCATCTCTTTCCTGATCCCCCAATTCAATTAATTCAGCCTCAACTTGGGCTGAAATCTTCACACATTCAGATCGTTCTTTCGTTGCTAATGTATTTACTTCTTCAGAAAAGGAATTGCCCTTCGCAAGTTCGTCTTCACCAAGATTAGTTGCATAAATAATTGGTTTTTCAGTTAGTAAGCCTAGTGGTTTAATTAATTTTTTTTCTTCATCAGTTAAAGAAATACTCCTAACTGCTTTTTCATTCTCAAGAGCTGAGCTTAATTTCTCCAACACATCATCTTCTAACTTTGCTTCCTTATTAGTACTTATTTGTTTTTTTAATCTAGTTCTACGTTTTTCTATCTGATTTAAATCAGATAAAGCTAATTCTAAATTTATTATCTCAATATCTCTTGATGGGTCTACTGATCCAGAAACATGAATTACATCATCATCGCTAAAACACCTAATAACATGAACTATTGCATCTACCTCCCTTATATTTGCTAAGAATTTATTACCCAGTCCCTCTCCTTTACTTGCCCCCTTAACAAGACCAGCAATATCAACAAATTCCATTCTAGTTGGAATGATTTGCTTACTATTACTAAGTTCACCAAGCAAATTCAGACGTTGATCAGGGACAGAAACAGAGCCTACATTTGGTTCAATCGTACAAAAAGGAAAGTTTGCTGCTTGAGCTTGAGCATTCGCGACAAGAGCATTAAACAAAGTTGACTTTCCAACATTTGGGAGTCCAACTATTCCGGCCTTAAGCATTGAAATGGGTCTTTGAAAGACGCCAGCTGATTAATTTGACTAAATTAAACCCAATAGTGCCCTTTAACAGCGAAAATATAGTTATAAATCTCGAAAGGAAAGTTTTTAAGCTTTTTCTTCACATCATCCAAACTTCTAAAACACTAAAGCACTTGATCTTCACAAAATGATTTGGAAAACCTTCAAAAAGAAAAAATTTTTAGGACTCATTGCGCTTTCAGTCTTAAGTGTTGGTGGAATTAGTTTTAAGCTTTCACAAGGGAATGTATCTAATAAAAACATAACTGAATTTACAATTTCAGCTGAAAGCGGCAGCTTGCCTGGATTTATAACAGCAAGTGGTGAATTAAAAGCAAATAAAAGCGTCAATGTAAGTCCAAAAAGACAAGGAATACTTGATGAGATTTTCGTGGAGGAAGGAGATCAGGTTAAGAAAGGAGATCTAATTGCAAAAATGGATTTTGGAGACTTGGAATTTAGAATTGACGAAATAAAAGCTAATTATGAGACTCAAAAAGCGAGTTACCTAAGAAGGAAGATGCTCTTCAATGAAGGTGCTATAAGTGCCGAAGAGTATGAAGAATATAAAAATAGATTTTTAAGCAGCAAAGCTAAATTTAAACAAATAGAAGTCGAAGAGAATGAGACAAATATACGAGCACCATTTAGAGGAGTAATAACTAGCAGATATGCAGTTCCTGGAGCATTCGTAACTCCTACTACCTCCGCTTCGTCATCAAGGGAGGGTGGGGCTACTAGTTCATCAATAGTCAAACTTTCTCAAGGGCTTGAAATAGTTGCGAAAGTTCCTGAGAGTGATATTGGAAGAATAAAAACAGGTCAAGAAGCAAATATCAGGGTAGATGCTTTCCCTGATAAGCGGTTTAAAGCCGTTGTTTCCAAAATCTCTCCGAGTGCAATCAAAAACAACAACGTAACTTCATTTGAAGTTACGTTGTTGTTGGGTAATAGACCTGACTATTTACGCCTAGGTATGACATCTGATATCAACTTTCAAACAGGAGCAACCAAAATCAGCACGCTTATTCCAACTGTAGCGATTGTCACGGAAGAGGGGAAAACCGGGGTTCTAATAGTCGGCAATAACAATCAACCTGAATTTAAAAAAGTTGAATTAGGGACAAGTAGCGGTAGCAAGACTGCCATAATATCTGGATTAGAACCAGGAGAGAAAGTTTTTATTGATCTTCCTCCTTGGGCTAAAAAAAGAAAAAGTTAATACACAAATTTCACTCTGACAGATTCATGAAAGAAATAAAAAAGCCGACCTTATTATTGATTGATGGCCATTCGTTAGCTTTTAGGAGTTTTTATGCTTTTAGCAAAGGGGGGGAAGGCGGTCTAACCACAAAAGATGGTTTCCCTACGAGTGTTACCTATGGTTTTCTAAAAAGCCTTTTAGATAATTGCAAATCTATCAAGCCTAAAGGAATCACAATTGCTTTTGATACCGCTGAGCCAACCTTTCGCCACAAAGAAGATCCAAACTACAAAGCAAATAGAGATGTCGCACCAGATATATTTTTTCAAGATTTAGAACAGCTTGAAAAGATCCTCAAAGAAAGTCTGAATCTTTCAATCTGCAAAGCCCCAGGATATGAGGCTGATGATGTCTTAGGAACACTTGCTAATGAAGCCGCTAAAAAAGGATGGACTGTCAGAATCCTTTCTGGAGATAGAGACTTATTCCAACTGGTGGATGATGAAAGAGATATCGCAGTCTTATACATGGGAGGAGGTCCTTACGCAAAAAGCGGAAATCCTAAACTAATTAATGAAGAAGGCGTAAGGGAGAAACTAGGAGTCAATCCAAACAAAGTTATTGATCTCAAAGCCTTAACTGGTGATAGCTCAGATAATATTCCTGGCGTCAAAGGAGTTGGTCCAAAAACAGCAATAAATCTTTTAAACGAAAACAATGATCTTGATGGAATATATAAATCACTCCAAGAGCTAGAGAAAGAAGGCGAGAAAGCTAAACTAGGCGCCATAAAAGGAGCCGTAAGATTAAAGCTAAAAGCAGACAAAGATAATGCATATCTCTCAAGAAAACTTGCAGAAATATTAATTAAAATTCCTATAAGTCCAAAAATAGAACATAATTTAGAAGGTATTAATGAATCAAAACTAACTGAAAGCCTTGAAAAACTTGAGTTACATAGTTTATTAAAACAAGTTTCAACTTTTAAAGCTCTATTTTCGAAAGAAGGATTATCAGAACAAAACAATAATCCTTCATCAAAAGAAAGTAAGATAGCAAATAATAAAAGCGAGAATATTGAACTAACTAGTCTTAATGAAACAAAAGAGATTCCTCAGATAGAACCCAAGATTATAGAAAATCTGGAAGAACTTAATAGTTTTGTTGCACAAATAATGAAACATACTGATGAGAAGAAACCAATAGCTATTGATACCGAAACAACCAATTTGAATCCTTTTAAAGCTGAACTTGTTGGCTTAGGATTTTGTTTTGGTGAATCATTAAAAGATATAGTTTATATACCAATAGGACATCAAAATAAAGAAGCCGATTTAATAGAAGTTAATCATATAAATCAATTAAAGATTGAGGAAGTTATCTTTGCGCTTAAGGATTGGTTTTCTAGCAAGGAACATCCTAAAACTCTACAGAATGCAAAATACGACAGACTGATTTTATTAAGACATGGAATTATATTAAATGCCGTTGTAATTGATACTTTACTTGCAGATTATATATGTGATGCAACTTTTAAACATAGTTTAGATGAAATTGCTTATAGAGAATTTGGATTTAAGCCCAAAAGTTTTTCTGATGTTGTAAAAAAAGGAGAAGACTTCTCTTATGTGGACATTAAGTCTGCGAGTATGTACTGCGGGATGGACGTTTATTTAACAAGAAAATTAGCAATTATTTATATTAATAGATTAAAAGAAACAAGTACAAAATTAATAAACTTACTTAAAGAGGTTGAACAACCACTTGAGCAGATTTTAGCGGAAATCGAATCCACAGGCATCATTATTGATACACCTTACCTAAAAGATTTATCTTTAGAGTTAACAAAAACATTAAATACTATCGAGGAAGAAGTTTATAAGATTGCAGGAAGTGAGTTTAACCTTTCATCACCTAAACAATTAGGTGAATTACTTTTTGAGAAACTTGATTTAGATAGGAAAAAATCAAGAAAAACAAAAACAGGATGGAGCACAGATGCAGGTGTATTGGAAAAGCTAGAATCAGACCATCCAATAGTAAAAATGATCATTGAACATCGCACTATAAGTAAGTTGCTTAATACTTATGTAGATGCTTTGCCTCAGCTTATTGAAAAAGAAACGGGAAGAGTACATACAGATTTCAATCAAGCCGTAACCGCTACTGGAAGATTAAGTAGCAGCAATCCTAATCTACAAAATATCCCTGTTAGAACTGAATTTAGTAGACGAATAAGAAAAGCTTTTCTTCCGCAAAAAGATTGGAAACTTCTAAGCGCAGACTATTCACAAATTGAACTACGAATACTCACACATCTTTCAGGTGAAGAAGTACTAAAAAATGCTTATTTAAAAAATGAAGATGTCCACTCTTTAACAGCAAAAATTTTATTTGAAAAAGATGCCATTGACGCCGATGAAAGAAGAATAGGAAAAACAATAAATTTTGGGGTTATTTATGGTATGGGGGCTCAAAGGTTTGCTAGATCAACGGGCGTTTCATTAATAGAAGCAAAATATTTTTTAAGTAAATTCAAAGAACGTTATCCAGCCGTTTTTAAATTTTTAGAATATCAAGAAAGACTTGCCCTCAGCCAAGGGTTTGTTGAAACATTGCTAGGGAGAAGACGATATTTTCATTTCAATAAAAATGGGCTTGGTAGACTTCTGGGAACTCCACCAAATGAAATTGATTTAACTACGGCCAGAAGAGCAGGGATGGAAGCACAACAATTAAGAGCCGCAGCAAACGCACCTATTCAAGGATCAAGTGCAGACATAATTAAGCTTGCAATGATTCAATTGCATTCAGCTTTAAGAAAGACTGGATTGGAAGCTAAAATTTTACTTCAAGTGCATGATGAACTCGTGCTAGAAGTTAATCCCAAAGATTTGGAGGAAACAAAACTCCTTGTCCAAAACACTATGGAAAATGCTGTAAAACTTAGTGTCCCTCTTATCGTTGAAACTGGCGTTGGAGTAAATTGGATGGAGGCAAAATAGTTGCTGAAAAATTCAATAATTTCTCACATTTTTATCTAAGAAATTGTCCCTAAAATTCACAAACACCTTATCCAAAAAGAAAGAGGATTTTATTTCTATAAATCCTAATCAAGTTAAAATATATTGTTGTGGTGTAACTGTTTATGATCTTTGTCATCTTGGTCATGCAAGAAGTTATCTTAATTGGGATGTATTAAGACGATTTTTAATTTGGAAAGGATTTGAAGTTCAATTTGTACAAAACTTCACTGATATTGATGACAAAATTATTAATCGAGCAAATAAAGAAGGATGTTCTACTGAAGAATTAAGTGAAAGAAATATTGATGAATTTCACAAAGATATGGATACTCTTTCCATTCTTAGACCAAGTAGCATGCCAAGAGCAACAAAATGCCTCCATCAAATTATTAATTTCATAGAAGATTTAGAACAAAAGAAAGTAGCTTACTCATCAAATGGTGATGTTTATTTTTCAGTAGATAAACATAAAAATTATGGGAAACTTAGTGGAAGAGAAATTGAGAATCAGATAAATAATGCAGCAGGGCGATTAAAAACAAATCAAAAAGCAAGTAAAAAGAACTCGCTTGATTTTGCTCTCTGGAAAAAGTCTAAATCAGGCGAGGTTAGTTACTCTTCGCCTTGGGGAAACGGCAGACCAGGTTGGCATATTGAATGTTCAGCAATGGTTAAACAAGAATTAGGAGAAAGTATTGATATTCACCTTGGTGGATCAGACCTAATATTTCCTCATCATGAGAATGAAATAGCTCAATCTGAAGCCTGTAACGGGAAAGAGTTAGCAAAATACTGGCTTCACAATGGAATGGTTAATGTGGGAGGGGAAAAGATGAGTAAATCACTAGGGAATTTTACAACCATTAGGTCTTTATTGGATGAAGGTATTTCGCCTATGACTTTGAGATTTTTTGTGTTGCAAACTAATTATCGGAAGCCACTAGATTTTACTGAAGAAGCGCTGAAAGCTGCTTCAAAAGGGTGGGAAAGATTAAATAATTGCCTATCTTTTGGTTATATTTATAAAATTAAAGATCAAGCTAAAAACGAAATCGACCTAGATAAACCGATAAAAAGATCTGCCAACAGTAAACTTGATAAAGACTTATTTAAATTATTATCAGACTTTGAAAAATATATGGATGACGACCTAAACACATCTGGAGCTTTATCTGTACTTTTTGAATTGTCTCAACCTATTAGAAAATGCCTAAATTTATTAAAAGGAAAAGATATAAATAAGATTAACGAAGATATTTTAAATCAAGTTTATAATAAATGGGAACTACTATCTGAGTTAGCAGGAGTTTTAGGCTTAAAAGTAAATTTAAATCAAGGAAACACAAAAAACAATCCTGAACTTGACACTAATAAAATTGAAGAACTTATCAAGAATAGATCCTTAGCAAAAGCTAACAAAGACTTTTTACTCGCTGATAAAATAAGAGATGATTTGAAAAATATTGGAATTGATTTAATTGATAAAGCTAAAGGAGTTACTGAATGGAAACAACTTTCAGATTAAGCAAATGTTTCTATTGTAGATAAAAGTGTTAAATAAAGTCCTATAGCAATAACTGGTGGAGACACCCAGCGCAGCATAAACTTTAGATACTTTCTAACTCTTAAATTAGCATTGGAATTTGCAAGATCCTCATCATAACGATTTGGAACAATCCAACCCAAAAGAATTGAAATTAGAAGACCACCTAATATCAAAAGTGTATTACAGATAGCATCGGACTTGCCTAAGAAGTCTGTAGATATAGCAGACGGTATTCCAATCAAGAAGATCAATAATGTTGAAGTCCAAACGGCCTTCTTCCTACTCCAATTCAGCCTGTCCATCAAAGAAGATACTGGTACTTCCATTAATGAAACAGAAGACGTAATAGCAGCGATAAAAGCTAATCCGAAGAAAACAGCAGCAATCAATCTCCCAAACAATCCAAGATTTGCAAATCCAGTTGGAAGAGCAATAAATAAAGTCCCAACAGTTGATTCACTGATAACATCTTTCAAACCAAAACTCATAACAACTGGGAATGTAATCAGCCCTGCAAGTAAACCAACAGCAGTATCCAGAGTTGCAACTCTCAAAGCTTCTTTAGGAAGATGATTTTTACGGTTTAGATATGAAGAATAGGCAACCATAATTCCAATACCCAAACTTAAAGAAAAGAAAGCTTGTTTAAATGCATTACTTATTGTGTTTTTATCAAAAAGTTGAGATGAATCCCATTTAAGTAAAAATGATGTATATCCTTCCCATGCCCCAGATAAAGTTGCTGCCCATATAGCTAAAAACAAAAGGAGTCCAAATAAAAATGGCATTGCCCATTTTGTTAGTTTTTCTATACCTCCACGAACGCCTGCAACAACAACAACAGCAGTCAATAATAAGCTAATTATTTGACCTACAAATACACTATTACCACTGCTAATTTTACCAAAAAATTCTCCCGCCTCAGTCATATCTGAGGGTAGACCAATAAATAATGAATGGAAGAAAGTATCAATTGTCCATCCCATTATCACTGCGTAATAAGAAAGAATTCCACAAGAAGCTATTGCAAACAACCAACCTAAAGGCTTCCAATTCTCTCCAGCAGCTTTGATTGGAGCAAGGAAAGGACTACTTGCAGTGCTTCTCCCCAAGACCATCTCTGCAACCAAGACAGGTAGGCAAACAACTAAAACAACCAGTACATAAAGGATAAGAAAAGCGAGTCCACCGCCTTGAGATGACCTATAAGCAAAGCCCCAAAGATTTCCAAGACCTACAGCACTACCGGCCGCGGCAAGTGCGAATCCCAGTCCTGATCTCCATTGTTCCCTTTCTTGCATAATAAATCTCTATTAAAATCCAGAAGAAACTGGTAAATATATAACTGGGTTATACCTTTAAATGGGAGACTGGTCATACTTGACTTCACAATGTGAAAGCCATAAGCGTTTTAGGCTCAACAGGATCTATTGGAACTCAAACCCTTCAAATTGCAGAAGAGTTTCCTGATCAATTCAAAATTGTTGCACTAACAGCAGGAAAGAATCTTGATTTGTTAATCAAACAAATTGAAACTCATCAACCTGAAGTCGTTTCACTAGCCGATGACTCTCTTTTGCCAGAACTGTCTAGGCGAATCAATAGTCTTGATGAAGATTCAAAAATATTCAAGAAGCCCTTATTGATGGCGGGAGCGGAAGGACTGAATACTGTAGCAGCTTGGGGAAGTGCAGATCTTGTTGTAACTGGAATAGTTGGCTGTGCTGGCCTCCTACCAACACTTGCAGCTATTGAAGCAGGGAAAGACCTGGCTCTAGCAAATAAAGAAACTTTGATTGCAGCAGGACCAGTTGTCATTCCTGCTTTAAAAAAAAGTGGAAGTAGGCTCTTGCCTGCGGATTCCGAACACTCAGCGATATTTCAATGTCTCCAAGGGACGCCATGGGCTGACAATGCAAGGCTCTCAACTGGAGTGCCTACTCCAGGATTTAAATCCATACAATTAACTGCATCAGGGGGAGCATTTAGAGATTGGAAAGCAGAAGATTTAGTAAAAGCAACTATCAAGGATGCGACTAGCCACCCTAATTGGAGCATGGGAAAGAAAATAACTGTAGATTCTGCAACCCTTATGAATAAGGGACTCGAAGTCATTGAAGCGCATTATCTTTTTGGACTTACATATGACCAAATCGAAATCATTATCCATCCACAAAGCATCATTCACTCGATGGTTGAATTGGATGATTCATCAGTTCTAGCTCAATTGGGATGGCCAGATATGAAGCTCCCTATTTTGTATTGTTTAAGTTGGCCTGGTCGGCTTAAAACACCATGGCCAAGATTAAAGCTTACTGAAATAGGCAATTTAACTTTTAAAGAGCCAGATACTAAAAAATATCCATGCATGGAGCTTGCTTACAGCGCAGGAAAATTAGGGGGAACAATGCCAGCAGTGCTTAATGCCGCTAATGAAAAAGCAGTAGAACTATTTCTAGAAGAAAGGTTTAAATTTATCGATATCCCAAAAGTAATTGAGGCGATTTGCGAGAAACATAAATGTGACCTAAATCTAAATCCAAGCCTCAGTGAAATTCTTGAAATTGACAGTTGGGCCAGAGAAGAAGTCTTAGATTATTCAGAAAAAAATATTACAAAAATTCAGTTTTAGATTAAATAGTTTTTAAAGATAAAAGCCATTTAGAAACAACTTGATCCCCCCAACAACCTTTAACCCCATGAAATCCATTGTGTCCACCTTTCTCAGTAAAAATAAATTGATTAGCCATATGATTATTAGAAAATTTCATTTTTTCCATTAGTTTTTCAGCAGCGAAAGAAGGCACCCAAGGATCATCTTTGGATTGAATAAATAATGTTTTCGGAAGAGATTTTGTATTTTCCATAAGAGAGAAGAAAGGAGATGCTTTTGCATAATATTCTCCAACATCTTTATATCCCCACCTTGGAGCAGTTATCAAATTATCAAAAGATCTAATATCATTTATTTTTCTTTCTTTATCCTTTCTATTTATTATCAATACATTCTTTTCCCTTTCTTCTATCCCAAAAGGATCTTCTAAAGTTTGCCTAATTAAACGATTTAACAACCATTTTTGATAAATAAAATTTCTTGGTCTTTCAATAGAAGAACTACATTCATTCAAATCCAAAGGACTACTGATACATACCAATCCATCTAATAAGGACTCATCACACATGCAAGCATTTAAAAGAATAGTTCCACCCAAAGAGATTCCAGCTCCAAAGACAGGAATATTTTTTGAAGATTGATAGTCTTCGGTTAATTGATATGAAATCTGTCTGGCATGCCTTAAGACAGGAATCAAATCACTATTGCATTCAGCAGCATAGGTACCATCAACAAATTCCCTACAAGGATCTGATCCTCTCAGATTAATCTTCAAAACAGCGAAGTTTGATTGAACCAAAGCACTTGCCATTCTGGTCAAACCACGTCTACGAGTAGAACCACCAAGTCCATGAAGAAGAAGAACTAAGCCATTGATACTTGATGAACTTGATGGTTTTTCTAAGTAAGCAACTAAGTAGCCTCCTCCTGTTTTTCTACTTTTTAGAGGTGGAACTTTTATACGAATTTCTGATGAGTTGATATCAGGTAATTCATCGGATGCAAATGTATCTCTAAGTGTCTGAAGATCAGCTCCAATCCAGGGGATGCGCTCTTTAAAAGGGCTTATTCCTAAATCGGAAAGCAAATCTTCTCTTTTATAACTATCCCTTAGTACCAACTCCAAGCTCCTTTAATTCCAATAAAATATCTCCAAGAACTTTTTTTGCATCTCCAAAGACCATGGAAGTATTTTGCAAATCAAAAAGATCATTTTTTATTCCTGAATATCCAGCACTCATTCCTCTCTTAACAACAAATACGGTTCTGGCTTCTTGAACATCTAAAACTGGCATTCCATATAAAGGTGAAGTCTGATCATTCTTGGCCTGAGGGTTAACTACATCATTCGCTCCAAGAACCAGTACTACATCAGTAGCAGGAAATTCAGGATTAATAACGTCCATTTCTTTTAATTGCTCATATGGCACATCTGCCTCAGCCAAGAGAACATTCATATGCCCAGGCATCCTTCCTGCAACAGGATGAATAGCATATGTGACTTCGATATCGGCGCTCTCTAAGACCCTAGCAACCTCTCTTAGCGTGTGCTGAGCCTGAGCCACAGCAAGGCCATAGCCTGGAACTATCACAACCTTCTCTGCAGCCTCAAGGGTGAGTGCACATTCTTCTGAGCTGCAACTAGTTATATTTGTATATTCTCCCCCTCCTCCTGAGGCAGCTGAACTAGCACCAAGCGCACCACCAAATAATACAGAAACTAAAGATCTGTTCATCCCATCGCACATCACTTGAGTAAGTATCAATCCAGCAGCGCCAACCATTGCACCAGCCACAATCAAAAGTTGGCTACCAACAACAAAACCTGCCGCTGCTGCTGCAACTCCTGAGTAGCTATTTAGCAAGGATATAACTACTGGCATATCGGCTCCACCAATAGGAAGAGACACTCCAATACCTAGAAAAGATGAAGCAACTACAATAAGAAAGAGACCATTTTGTCCATCGATTAAAAAATAGATTCCACCTATCAAAGCAATAACAGCACAAAGAATATTAAAGAAATGCCTAGCTTTGCTTTGGGTCCAAGAAGGTGTAGACAGCCAACCTTGAAGCTTGGCCATTGCAACAATTGATCCAGAGAATGTAATGGCTCCAACAAAGAGTGAAACGACTATTGAGAAATTTCTTATAAGTTCACCGACTAAACCATCTGAGCCGTCTGCAGATGGAAACAAAGCTACACCAAGTGCCACTAATAGCGATGACATCCCTCCACAACCGTTAAACAAAGCTACTATCTCAGGCATCGCAGTCATCGGAACCCTTTTAGCAGTTAAGGCGCCTAAAAAGCCTCCGATTAAAGTTCCACAAATTATCCAAATCCAAGAGTTGATAGAAATGCCTATAGTTCCTTGAGAGTTAAGCAACACTCCAAAAGCAGCCAATATCATTGCAATGGCGGCAAGCCTATTTGCTTCTCTTGCTGATCTAACTTTTGAAAGGCCTTTAATACCTAAAGCAAGCAATAAAACTGCCAGTAGATCAATAGCAAACTTAACAGGAGCAATAAAAGTCATAAGAGATAAAATCCTATTTACGAGTTTTTTTACGGCTAAACATTGCAAGCATTCTGTCAGTAACCAGAAAACCACCAATCACATTAAACAAAGCGAATCCAAGAGATATTGAGCCAATTATTAGTAAAGGTAAATTATCTCCTGATTTTATTATCAATGTTAAAGCTGCAAGCATAGTTATGCCTGAGATTGCATTTGCTCCACTCATTAATGGAGTGTGTAATGTTGGGGGAACCTTGCCTATGAGCTCTAGGCCCAAAAGGCTTCCAAGAAGAAGCACCCAGAGAGCTTCACTAAAAAAACTCATGACTTAATTCCTCCATTCTCAATAATTTCTGTTTTAAGGATTACTCCATCCTTACTAATCAAAGAACCAGAAATAAGCTCATCATCGTTATCAATTAAAAACTTACCTTCCTTAAACATAGGTTTAAGAAGAGATAATAAATTTCTGGAATATAGAGAACTCGCATGATTTGGAATTGAGCAAGGAAGGTTAGAAGCACCAATGATCTTGACTCCTTTTCTAACAATAGTTTCTCCTGGTTTTGAACATGCACAATTACCACCACTAAGTACAGCAAGATCAACCACAACTGAACCAGGACGCATATCATCCAGCATATTTTCATCAATAAGTTTTGGAGCTTTTTTACCAGGCACCTGCGCAGTACAAATTGCTACGTCAGCTTCAGATAATTTAGTTGCCAATTCTTTTCTTTGTTCAATTAGAAATTCATCAGAAACTTGTTTTGCATATCCCCCTGACTCTGATGGGGTTTCATCAATCTTTGGAAGCTCAATAAATCTTGCACCAAGTGATTCAACTTGCTCCTTTACTGCTTCTCGGATATCACTCACATAAACAACAGCCCCTAGCCTTTTTGCTGTTGCAATAGCTTGCAATCCTGCAACCCCAGCACCCAAAACAACAACTTTTGAAGGCTGAATAGTACCAGCAGCAGTCATCAACATTGGAAAATATCGATCAAGAGCACTAGCAGCCAGTAGAACAGATTTATATCCAGCTATATTCGCTTGGGAAGATAATGCATCTGATGACTGAGCTCTACTAATTCTTGGAAGTAACTCCAAAGAAATTGCAGAAATTTTTTGAGATTTTAATGTTTCGGATAGCGATGTATTTCCATATGGGTCCAATAAACCAACAAGGCAAGAGCCCGGTTTCAAATGAGAAAGAAATTTTTCGTCGGGAGGCTGAACGCACAAAACAATATCAACAATTTTTTTTACGTCATTATTTCCTTTTTCAACTAATTCAGCACCCGCCTCAACAAAAGTATTATCTAAAAAGCCAGCAGCCTCACCTGCCCCTTTCTCAAGGAATATTTTACAGCCTAAATCCAAAAACTTTTTAACAGTCTCCGGAGTAGCCGAAACGCGTGTTTCCCCTAAAGCTGATTCGAAGGGAATTAAGAAACTAACCAAAATAAAAATATTTATCCTCCTTAAGATTAGGAGAGGAAACGTTTGAATACCAGCATTTTTAGTTAAGAAAGGTTTTCCTAATACTTTTTCTTGGCTATGAAGGAAATGAGAAAATGTTATCGATCAAGAAAAAATGAGCCTCACCGCGATCGAATGTCCTGATGGTGTTTGTCATAGCCATCACGGTGGGCATGCTGTTCCAAGAACAGCCATGCAAAAAAATCTTCAAAGTCACGGTAAAGAATGGTGTGAGCGATTAGCAGAACGAATTTACGAAATGTCTGTAGATACTTTTTCTCAGACAGTTATGCCAAGCCTTCATTCCTCTGGATGGCAGAGAAAACATCTTGACTGGGAATTCAAACTTGCAAACAAAGAGTCCGAACCAGACGAAGCTCTAGTAGAGGGAATCATCAATGCAACAGAAAGTTTTTTAAGAAGCAGTGAAGTTCATAGATTATTCATTCAGGAGCTTGTACAAGGAACATTTGCCGAAGCAAAAGATGATAAATTACCATCCAAAGCCGTTAGGAAAGTAATAGAAAATGAAATAATAGTAATGATTGAAAGTAAAAAAGAAGAATTAACAAATAAGATTGCTAAAGCACTGGAAGAAGAGGCTAATGGGGATTACGAATTGGCTAAGAATGCAGCCATTGAGGGTATTAATGATGTCGAAAAGCTGCTAATCAATCATACTGAAGCAGTTTAATTTATCATTAAATAATATTTAAATAATAAAGAGCAGTAATCTTTATCGCGAACATTAAGAAAATCTAAAATCTTAAGTGATAATTTCGTTTTCCAGACAAAACGCAAATTTGTACCAAAAAACACAAGTTAATCTACCAATGGCATGTCAAGGTGTGTTCGTTGGGGATTAATTATGAATGCTTCTTTCAACAAGAGAATAAGTATCGCAAGCTGTTGGGCAGCAAGCAGAATAGCTTTACTTGATAGCGTGGAAAGATATGAAGATAGCTACGCTATCAGCCAGGAATTCTGTGAATGGATTACATGTATCAATACTTACCCAGAGGGATTAAAAGCCTCAACCTTACAAGTACCTAATTTTCAAAAAGAAAATTTTGACGCTGATGAGCTTTTAGAGCTTTGATTAAATAATTTGAGATTTAAAATAATCCTTTTTTACTTAAAATTCACTTTGAAGATTTTTTCTTATATCGTGTAAGTCAGTCTGATTTTGGTATGGCATGCCAGCCGAGAAAAAAGAATTAAAAACTGAGAATTTAGTAATTGTAGGCTCAGGACCCGCTGGATACACCGCTGCAATATATGCAGCAAGAGCAAATCTTCAGCCATTGCTTATTACTGGCTTTGAAAAAGGTGGAATACCTGGTGGACAATTAATGACGACAACATTTGTAGAGAATTTTCCAGGTTTCCCTAATGGAGTTCAAGGTCCAGAATTGATGGATTTAATCAAAGCTCAAGCTGTTAGATGGGGGACAAAGTTAATTGAAGAAGATGCCATATCAATTGATCTAAGCAAAAGACCCTTTTCTATTGTTACCTCCACTCAAAATATTAAATCAAACTCCTTAATTATCTCAACCGGAGCAAGTGCCAATCGACTAGGTCTTAAAAACGAAAAGTCATTCTGGAGCAAAGGTATTAGTGCCTGCGCAATTTGCGATGGGGCAACTCCTCAATTCAGAAACGAAGAATTAGCAGTCGTTGGAGGAGGGGACTCAGCCTGTGAAGAAGCTGAATATCTAACTAAATACGGAAGCCATGTACATTTATTAGTCAGATCAGAAAAGTTAAAGGCCTCTGCCGCAATGGCCGATCGAGTAGAAGCAAACTCCAATATTACTATTCACTGGGAGACTGAGCTTTTGGATGTGTTAGGCAATGAATGGCTGGAGAAATTAAGAGTTAAACGAAAAAAGACTAACCAGGAAGATGAAATTTTAGCTAAAGGACTTTTTTATGCAATTGGACATACTCCCAATACGTCTTTGTTCACAAATCAGTTAAGTACAGACTCAAAAGGTTATTTACTAACAGAACCTGGAAGACCAGAAACTTCTTTGGAAGGTGTTTACGCAGCAGGAGATGTTGCTGATTCGGAATGGCGTCAAGGTATTACCGCCGCAGGGAGTGGCTGCAAAGCAGCTCTAGCCGCTGAAAGATGGCTATCAAAAAACAAACTTGCGACTCTCATCAAACGAGATGAATTAGAGCCATCAAAGGCTGAGACAACAAAAACTTTAGAAGTCAGCAACGAGACAAATTTCGACCCAGAAAAAACTTGGCAAAAGGGAAGTTATGCACTTAGAAAGTTATACCATGAGACCCAAAAACCTCTTTTTGTAATTTATACATCTAATAATTGTGGGCCTTGCCACATACTAAAGCCTCAACTTCACAGAGTTCTCAACGAATCAAATGGGAAAGCAATAGGTGTTGAAATTGACATTGAGAACGACCAAGATATTGCTGAACAGGCCGAAGTTAGCGGAACTCCAACGGTACATCTTTTCAAAAACAAGGAATTAAAAAAACAATGGAAAGGTGTTAAATCAAGAAGTGAATATAAAACCGCGTTAGATGAAATATTGGATTAGCGAATTATCTTTTCCTTGGCCCTCCTGGTCTATTACCACCTTGTCTTCCTCCTCCAGGTCCTACGTTTCTTTCTCTATATGTAATTCGACCTCGTGTTAAATCGTAAGGACTTATTTCAACAAGAACTTTATCTCCTGCAAGCAATTTTATTCTAAATTTTGTTAATTTTCCTGCTGCCCTACACAAGCATTGATGTCCAGCGGGCTGTTCAAGAGTTACAAGATAGAATCCATTGCCTTGCTCTTTTTCAATCACGCCAGATGTTTCAATCATGTGGTTTTTTTTGCATCACTAATTAACTAATATGATTGTATTCTAAAAAGTCTTTAATTAACCAATAAATGTATATTTAACTAAAAATGTCTTGTAACTCTCGAGCAGTTTGAAATTGTCCATAATAATAATTTGCTGAAGCTCTCAAACCTGCATCTGCTAAACCATCAAAAGCTTCAAATCCAATACTTTTCCATAACTCATTACCACATAACTTATCTAGCTCAGAGGAAGCTTCTTTAGATAGATTTTCCAATCTTCTATTAAGGTTTTTGATTTGACTAATAGACATGAAGAAAGAACGTTTCTTCAATAGTACATATTAACTATATTCTTGCAATAGCTTAAATTGGGAATTTCTTTTTCTCTTCAATATCCAGATCAACTCCAATATCCTTAAGCCTTTTTAATATGACCCCATAATACTCTTTGATATAGTCCTCCATTGTTGTTGAATCAGCTTGATTCAAGCCAAAAGCAGTATAAGTTTCATCCATATCAGAGTCCAGCTTCCCTCCACTACCACTCAATTCAGAGAAAGAGAGTCTCTCGGCAACATTTAAGGTTGGTTCGAAAAAAGATACAACTGATTGAGCAATAGAAATTATTGTTGGAGAAACTTTTAAAACTCTTGCTCTTTTTTCACTAAACTTTTCACATAGATTAACTAATTCTTTAGCGCTCCATGCTTTGGGACCAACTATGGGGAATCTTTTTTTTATAGTTTGAGGCCTTTCTAAAGCTGCGACGGCAAATCGAGCTATATCTTGGGTATTCATATAAGCAATATCAGTAGGGTTTCCACTTATCCAAACCGGTTCATTATTTAAGATGGGAATAGCAAATTGTCCTATTACTCCTTGCATGAAAGCAACACCCTGCAAGATGGTGTAGTCCAAAGATGAACTAACCAATAATTCTTCAGTACAATACTTGATATCCATTAAAGGTATTTTTCTATACTTTTCTGCTGCTAATAAAGATAGAAATACTACTCTTTTTACATTTTTTTCCTCACAAGCATTGTATAAATTTAATTTCCCATCCCAATCTATTTCGTAAACGCTGCGCGGATCATCAGGACGGCTAGTTGCTGCGTCAATAACAGCATCAACTCCATCTAGGGCGTACTCAATATCTTCTTTGTTTATTAAATTGCCACGAGTTAACTCACAACCCCACTCTTGAAGAAATGAAGCAGCTTTTGGTTTCCTAACCATGCAGCGCACTTTATGCCCTGCATCTATGGCGTTTTTGGCTATTTGGCGACCAAGAGTTCCTGTGCCACCAATCACCAGAACTTGCATAGTTGAATTCATTACAAGAATGGAGCTTAAATGGGCAAACTATGGATTGTGGAAATTAATCACCTTGAAGTTTCAAAAGAAGTACTCCTCCTAAAAGCCCAACGGGAATTAAAACCCAAAAGACTGCTGCGATTCCAAAAATTTCTGATGCCATTCAGATAATTTAACTCATTTACCATTAAAACCTAAAGCCCTGACATTCAGAAAAAAATCGAAAGGCATAAGCAAATTTTTAAAATAAACTTAAAGTGAAATGAAAATGAAAAAACTCAAATTCAAAGTAGGTTTTGAACTAAATGCAGCAAAATATTTATAACAAAAATCCTTTTACGGGATCACCTGATTGGGGTGAGTCTAAGTATTGGAGCTACAAAAATCTTAGAGTTCACTTCAGAGTAACCGGAAAGGAATCAAATCCTCCAATTGTTTTAATTCATGGGTTTGGAGCTAGTAGCGATCACTGGAGAAATAATGCAGAAGTATTTGCATCAGAAGGTTTTAGGATTTATGGGATAGATCTAATGGGTTTTGGGAAATCAGAACAAAATCTTCAAGGCAATATAAATTACTTAAATAATCAAATATGGGCAAATCAATTAACTTCTTTTCTTGATGAAGTTGTAAACATTAAAAAGAACGGAAAGGCTATATTGATTGGAAATTCATTGGGAGCTTTAACTGCCATAACAACCCTATCAAAAAGATCAGAGTTAATAAAAACAGTTATCGCAGCTCCATTACCAGAGCCAGTTTTTCTTAATCCAGTAAGATTTATTTTTCCAAGTTGGCTTATAAAAATTAAAAATTTTCTGACAAAACTTATTTTTCATTTGTTTCCACTTAAAACCTTGGTGAACTTAATATCAAGGACAAAGTTAATTACCTTTACTCTTCAAAGCGCATATTTTAGCTCAATTTCAAATGACAATTTATTAAAAAGGATAGTTACAGTACCTGCAAGGAGAGTCGATGCCTCCAAAGCTCTCAGAGCAATGTGTATTGGAATGAGCAATAGACCAAACTCTGCAAAAGGTCCATCCCTAATTGAAAAAATTAAAAACCTTCCAAATCGTCCACCAATTCTATTGATTTGGGGTAAACAAGATAAATTGATACCTATATTTTTGGCAAAAAAACTAATAAAGCTCCATCCTTGGCTTAAATTAACTGTAATTAATGAAGCAGGCCATTGCCTCCACGATGAATTGCCAATGCAATTTAATCAAATTGTTCTGAAATGGCTGAAGAACTTAAAAACTTCTGAGTAACACATATGAAGCACACACTTTCAGTTTTAGTTGAAGATGAGTCTGGAGCATTAAGCAGGATTGCAGGCCTGTTTGCACGAAGAGGATTTAATATTGATAGCTTGGCTGTTGGTCCCGCGGAAGCTAAAGGAATATCAAGATTAACAATGGTTGTTGAGGGGGACGAATCAACACTTCAGCAAATGACTAAACAATTGAACAAATTAATAAATGTTTTAGAAGTTCTTGATTTAACAACTTTGCCCGCTGTAGAAAGAGAATTGATGCTCTTAAAAGTCTCAGCATCCTCTGAAAATAGAGGCAAAATTTTAGATCTGGTTCAAGTTTTTAGAGCAAAAGTCGTAGATGTTTCTGATAATGCACTGACACTTGAAGTTGTTGGAGACCCTGGAAAACTTGTTGCCTTAGAGAATTTATTGAAACCTTATGGAATTTTAGAAATTGCCAGGACAGGAAAAGTTGCTCTTAAGAGGGCATCAGGTGTAAATACTGAAATGCTAAAAGCCACTAAGTAATATTTCAACTCAAAAATCGACTCTTTTTGCTTCAATTATAAAATCTTCTTCTTGAATTGAATCAACTACATTCATACCACTAATCACTTTTCCAAAGACTGCAAACCTACCATCAAGTTCTGGTAAAGACTTTAGTAATATATAAAACTGCGAGCTTGCTGAATTCAATGATTTAGATCTTGCCATGGATAAATATGATCTTTTATGCTTAAGTTCAATATTATTAATCTGAGTTAAAATATCTATTTCATTTCCGTAAATTGGTAATTTTTTTGTTTTCAGTTTTATTTCCAAGGGGATATATCTTATTTTTCCTGTTTTATCCTCTTTAAAATTATTTTCAAGTTTTATTAAATTATTACCTCCAGCCCTAATTATAAAAGGGTAAGGTTTATCAATAACTCTATTGAAAATTGTATTATCATATGCACCTTGTTCGACAAAATCTATAAAGTTTCCAACTGTGATTGGAGCTGAGCTTCCATAAAGCTCTAGCTTTACCTTACCTTTATTAGTAATCAATAAGACATATTCATTTGATGTTAGGCATGGAAATCTTATAGAAGAGCATATATTTATATCTTCGTTTTTCTTTATATTTGAACATCCAGATATCAAAATCAAATTGATAAATAAAAAGATATAAACTGGCAAAAAAAATCTATAATTGAAAGTTGTATTATTTAAAAACTTTGTAATTTTATTATTCTTTTTAAATTCCTTCAAGGTTAACCTCTAAAAATCTCGCGATTTCAGCACCTTCATTCTCTAAATCGAATAATGGTTTAGGAGATCCAACTCTAGATATTGGCAAGTCCTTCCTACCTTTAATTCTCAAAGAAACTCTTCTTAGTGGATTAAAGCCTTCTCTAACCTCAAGTTTCACAGCTTTAATCTCATCAATAGGGATTTCTATTTCTATATTCTTCAAGAACCCCCTCCTAGATAAAGATAAAACTCCTTTGTTTTTATCAAATCTATTAACACCAGAACCATAATCGATACTTATAAGTCTCCAAAAGTAAAGAGCAAGAAAGAAAGCCGCCACACCATATAGACCCATAACTAAGCCTTGAGGAACAAAAATCAATGTTGAGGGATTTCCCAGTGGTAAGAAATCTCTTCCAAAATAACTAGATAATGAAGCCAACAAAAATCCAACTCCACCAATACTGAGCATCGAGGCAACTAGATAATTCGAAACCTTACGGGAACCTTTAATTTTCTGTTCTAAAACCAAACCAGATAACTCGTTCTGTGGTTTGGTTAAATCTGATTCAGATGACATAAGCTCATGAAATTGGGAAGCACATCCCTTTCAAAACATTATAGAGACTAAGTTTTTGACAATTAATAAGAAGAAATAAAAATGTTTGATTTTATCTCATTTCAATACAAGGGATTTCATCAAGTTAAATATTTACCCACAAACCCCGTCATCGTTGTTAAAGTCCTCGACGTATACAAAAGCTCAGCAACGCTCCTCCCATGACGATCGCTGTTGGAAGCGCAACAGAACGAGGTTGGTTTGACGCCCTCGATGACTGGTTAAAGCGCGACCGATTCGTATTTGTTGGTTGGTCTGGACTACTTCTCTTCCCTACAGCTTTCCTAGCTATTGGTGGATGGTTCACAGGTACAACCTTCGTTTCTTCCTGGTACACCCATGGTGTAGCCAGTTCTTACCTTGAGGGATGTAATTTCCTCACAGCCGCTGTTAGTACTCCTGGCGATGCCATGGGTCACAGTCTTCTATTCCTTTGGGGACCAGAAGCTCAGGGCGATTTAACACGCTGGTTCCAGCTTGGTGGCCTATGGAATTTCGTTGCTCTTCACGGCGCATTCAGTCTTATTGGCTTTATGCTTCGTCAATTCGAAATTGCAAGACTAGTTGGTATCCGTCCATATAACGCACTTGCTTTCTCAGCAGTTATTGCAGTATTTACTGCTTGCTTCCTCATATATCCTTTAGGACAGCACAGTTGGTTCTTCGCTCCTTCATTTGGAGTTGCAGCAATATTCCGTTTCATTCTCTTCATTCAAGGATTCCATAACATCACGCTTAACCCATTCCACATGATGGGAGTAGCAGGAATTCTTGGTGGTGCTCTTCTTTGTGCTATTCACGGCGCAACAGTTCAGAACACTCTTTACGAAGATTCAAGTCAGTACTCTGACGGTAAAGCTCAGAGTTCTACTTTCAGAGGTTTCGATCCAGTTCAAGAAGAAGAAACTTACTCATTTATTACTGCAAACCGTTTCTGGAGTCAGATTTTCGGTATTGCTTTCTCAAATAAGCGTTTCCTTCACTTCTTGATGCTTTTCGTACCAGTAACAGGTATGTGGGCAGCATCAATTGGAATCGTCGGATTAGCTCTAAACCTTCGTGCTTACGATTTTGTTAGCCAAGAAATCAGAGCTGCTGAAGATCCTGAATTCGAAACTTTCTACACCAAAAACATCCTTCTTAATGAAGGTATGCGTGCATGGATGTCTTCTGTAGACCAGCCACACGAAAACTTTGTATTCCCTGAGGAGGTACTCCCACGTGGAAACGCCCTTTAATAGTTTACTCAAAGCCCCTAATCAAAGTCTTGAAGAGACTGGTTACGCCTGGTATGTAGGAAATGCAAGGCTAATCAACCTTTCAGGAAGGCTATTAGGTGCTCACATTGCTCACGCAGGACTAATTGTGTTCTGGGCTGGCGCGATGATGCTTTTCGAAGTAAGTCATTTCACCATGGATAAACCCATGTGGGAACAAGGCTTAATTTGTATGCCTCACGTAGCCATGTTTGGATACGGGATTGGTCCAGGAGGAGAAGTCACTGATGTTTGGCCATTCTTCATCGCAGGTGTGATTCACCTTGTTGCATCTGGAATCCTTGGCTTTGGAGGAGTTTTCCACTCCTTAGCTGGTCCAGAGAAACTTGAAGAAGATTTCCCATTCTTCTCAACTGACTGGAGAGATAAAAATCAAATGACCAATATTCTTGGTTTTCATTTGGTTGTTCTAGGCGTTGGTGCTCTTTTGTGGTCCATTAACTGGATGTACATAGGAGGTGCATACGACACTTGGGCTCCCGGTGGTGGAGAAGTTAGGTTGATCAACCCAACACTAGATCCAAGAATTATTTTTGGATATCTACTATCAACCCCATGGGGTGGTGGTGGTTGGATGGTTGGTGTTAACTCAATGGAAGATATTGTCGGAGGACATGTTTACCTGGGTGTAATCGAAATAATTGGTGGTCTTTTCCACATCTTCACTAAGCCTTATGGATGGGCAAGAAGAGCCTTTATCTGGAATGGTGAAGGACTTCTGAGTTATGCATTAGGTGGAATCTGTGTTGCAAGTTTTGTAGCTTCATGTTTCATCTGGTTTAACAACACTGCTTATCCATCTGAGTTCTACGGTCCAACAAACGCTGAAGCTTCTCAGGCCCAGAGTTTTACATTCCTAGTTCGTGACCAACGAATTGGTGCAAATGTAGGTTCAACAATGGGTCCAACTGGATTAGGTAAATACCTAATGCGTTCCCCAACTGGTGAAATCATCTTTGGTGGAGAAACAATGCGTTTTTGGGATTTCAGAGGACCATGGCTTGAGCCACTTAGAGGACCAAATGGCCTAAGCCTTGAGAAGATTCAAAATGATATTCAGCCTTGGCAGGTTCGCCGGGCTGCTGAATACATGACACATGCTCCTAATGCTTCAATCAACTCTGTTGGTGGAATTATTACCGAGCCTAATGCAGTTAACTTTGTTAACTTGCGTCAATGGCTTGCAGGTGCTCAGTTCTTCCTTGGTTGGTTTACTTTTGTAGGTCATCTTTGGCATGCTGGTCGTGCTAGAGCTGCTGCAGCTGGATTTGAAAAAGGTATCAGTCGTTCACAAGAGCCTGCTCTTTCAATGCCTGATCTAGATTAGATCCTTATAAATAAAAAAAGTCCTCTTAAAAGGGGACTTTTTTTATGCTTAGAAATATTTGATCTTATTTATTATTGTTTATGTAAAAGTAACTTAGATAAATCTAATTTTTCTAAATTAGTTTTTAACCAAGGCAAGCTAAGTCCAATGACATTAGTAAAACATCCATCTATTTTTTTTATAAATAGTCCACCATAACCTTCGATCGCAAATCCTCCTGCACAGTTGTATGGTTCTGAAGTCGAAGCATATTTAGCAATCTCAATTTTGGATAAATCCATAAATTCAATTTTCGTGCTTACAACCCCTTCACAGCATTTAGTTAGTGAAATATTTTTTATATCTGATTTCAAATTATCCAGCGAAACCAAGCAATGTCCAGTATGCAATAATCCTGATTTGCCAGACATCCTTAGCCATCTGGATATCAATTGCTCTTGATTAATTGGCTTTTCGAAAATTTCCCCCTCAAACTCAAACAAAGAGTCACAGCCTAATAAAGCTTGAAAAGTATTTACAGCATGATTTTCCTTTATCAACTTTTTTAATGCACTATCAGCTTTAGCCTTAGCCAATAATTTAACCTTCAAAATTGGATCTAATTCCTGAAGCTGTGTCTCATCAAAATCACTTACAATAACTATGTGATTCAAAGCTATTTGATCAAGTAATTTTTGACGTGCTTTGGATGCAGAGGCAAGCACAAACATAGAAAACTAAATTTTTTAATACCTAGTATCATTATTGATCTTCTTTTGAAAAATAAATCCTTTTAATTAAATGTTTCTGATCGACCAAAAAATCTTTAGAAGAGCAAAGAAAGGGATTAGCCATTGTCCCTTTAACTTATTTCTTTTTCAATGTCTTCAAAAAGAAAGTTTAAGTGCTCAAGATGTTTTTGAGAATAAATCCAAATATTTGAATAAAGATTTTATGTTTATCAATAGTTCTTTATACATAGAGAATGAATTTCTTAACTTAATTAAAATAGGTGTTTTAAGAAGAGAAGTTGACGGACAAGGTCTTACTTCAAAAGTCCGTATCACACCAATAGGAAGACAAGTCTTAGAAAACCGTGCAGATTTACTTACTAAAAAAATATCGCTTATAAAAAAAATAATTACATGCCTAAAATACCAATTAACACCAAGATGAACATAGACATCAAGCGTACTCCATTAATGGTTTTGGGAACCTCTAGTGGTGCAGGGAAAACACTTATAGTCACTGCTATTTGTCGATGTCTAAAAAGAAAAGGGGAACAGCCAATACCTTTCAAGGGTCAAAACATGAGCAATAACGCTTGGGTTGATACTCAGGGAAGAGAAATGGCATATTCTCAAGCCCTTCAATCTTGGTCTGCAGGCTTAGAGCCAAGTGCTGAAATGAATCCTGTGCTTCTGAAACCCAAGGGGGATTGTACAAGTGAAGTAATTCATCTTGGTAGAAGTGTCGGCACTAGTAAAGCAATAAATTATTACGCAGATTGGTTCGACTCAGGGTGGGAAGCTATTAAGAAAGGCCTAGATATACTTATTAATACTAAAAAAGACGGAAGACTGATTCTTGAGGGAGCTGGAAGTCCCGTAGAGGTGAATTTGCAACATAAAGATCTTACAAATTTGAAATTAGCAAAATTTTTAAATGCAAATTGTATTTTAGTTGCAGATATTGAAAGAGGAGGTGTTTTTGCTCAAATCATTGGAACAATTGCATTAATGAAACCTAATGAAAAAAGATTAATTAAAGGAATCATTATTAATAGATTCAGAGGCGATAAAGCCTTATTCGAATCAGGAGTTACATGGATAGAGAAAGAAACAGGAATCCCAGTTTTAGGAATATTACCTTGGTTAAAAGAAATTTTTCCACCTGAAGATTCACTAGACCTACTTGAAAAGAAACAAATAAATAAAAGTGCAGAAATCGAAATAGCAATAATAAAATTACCTAGAATTAGTAATTTTTCTGATCTAGATCCTTTCTTTAGCGATTCAAGCATTCAAATGCGATGGATAGAACCTGGTCAAGAGCTAGGCGAACCAGATGTATTAATAATTCCTGGAAGTAAGCAAACAATTAAAGATTTAGAGAGTCTAAATAAAACTGGCTTGAGCAATCAAATAAAAAATTATGCCAATAATGGCGGAAATGTTTTTGGCATATGTGGAGGATTACAAATGCTAGGGAAATCATTAGAGGACCCACATCACAAGGAGAGTATTAATGAACTAAGTGCATTTTCAAATATTGGGGGGATGAACCTTCTTCCAATAAAAACAACCTTTGGAGAAATCAAGCACACTTCACAAAGAGAAGAAAAAGTATCATGGCCGGATTCACAAAATATAAAAGGTTTTGAGATGCATTATGGGGAAAGTGATTTGATCAATAATAAAGATTCCGATATTATTGCTCTATTTAAAAACAGTTCTTTAGGTTGGGTAATTGAAAAAAAAGATAAAAGCTTTATTGGAGGAACTTATTTACATGGGATTTTTGAAAATGACAAATGGCGTAGGCAATGGATAAATAAAATAAGACAAAAAAAAGGATTAAATAAACTAAATACTAACGAAGCGACGAATATTGATAAAAGAGAGAAGTTATTAGATTTACTAACTGACGCCTTCGAAAGAAATATCAATATAGACAGTTTAATCAAATAATTTAAATAATGAAAAATGTAAAAATCAACTGGCCTAACAAAAAATCAAGCAATTGTTCTGCTGGAGTTGATTGGCTAAAAGCAGCATATGATGCAAATATCGAGATCCCTACTGGATGCCTAGGAGGAAGCTGCGGAGCATGCGAAATAGAAGTTAACGGAGAAGTAGTACGTGCATGTATAGCCACCGTTCCGAACAAAGAGGAACTTAATGTTGAATTTTTCAGTGATCCTTATTGGTAACAAAAAATAAATCCACTTTGTTATGTACTCAATAATATTTTTCTGCTCTTCTAATAGCCTTAATAGAACCTTTATAATCTCCATTTTTGTACTTTGATTCACTAATAAGCTCTAATTTATTTATTACCTCCTTTTTCCTGTTCTCACTAATCATTTTTTTATAATCTGAAATTAGGTCATATTTACTTTTACGTATCTTTGAACCTTTAATCAGAGCATTGTATTTAGGTTCTAGATCTATTTTTATAAATGTACCTAACAGAATATTTTTATAATCTATTTTAATATTATCTAATTCATTGATTTTATCTATTTCCAATAATCTAATTTTCTTAGCTTTTCTTTTATCCTCTATTGCCCCATGATAATCTCCATCTTTATACCTAGAATTACTTCTTCCACTAAAAGAAATATCTTTAGACCTTTGTTTAATAATATCTATTTTGGATTCAAAAAAAATTGCCTTCGAGAAGTCATCCATAGCAGATACATTGTCTCCTAATTTATCATTCAAAAAACCACAGTTTAAATATGCCAAAGCTATTTCATCTTGACTTTCAAGACTATCAATATGCTTTTTAATAGATTTAATAGCCCCTTCATAATTATCTAAATCAATCAACTTAATTGCTTCATCATAAAAAAACAAAGACTCATCTAATTTTTTCAAGTCATTACTTCCTCTTATTTATTTTAAGCACATTTAAGATGGTCGCCTTAAAAATGTTCAAGAAAATACGTAAGAGAAAACAACTTCTAATTAAAACTGAAAGGTTGCCAGTCGATTTGTGTCAAGGGAGGACGGTAAGGGAGCATATATAAAAAAATCAACATCTAGTAAAAAATCCAACAACACCCGAATTCATCCGAAAACATTCCCAAATGGAAATACAAATTCCACATCACGAAAAACTTAAAAGTCTAGTTTTTTTAGAGAATTTAAAAATACACAGGAATAAAATTCATACTATATCTACTGTTTAGATACATTTTGGTACGGAGAGGGGTTGATTAGAACAGGTATTTAAAGAGTAGTGATGAGAACTCATAGGAACGAATTCCTGAAATGAGTCCTCAAATCCCACAGCACATCCCACATCACCAAATCTTCCTTGTAAAACCATTGGTTTAACCCAATGTATAGAGAAGAAACTCAGAGCAAAACTTATAATTCACCCTTTCAAACTTTATACAAATGAGTAAAAAAGTATCCAAGAATAAGAAATGGGAATCTAGAAGGTGCATTTCCTCGCCCTCAGATAGTAATTGAAGAGAAAAAATAAGTCTGGATCTTCACTGAAAGTTCCATTATTGGTATGGGAATTAGTGCATTGATGAAAAGATTTTATCCAAATTAAAAGAGTTGTCTGTGTAACAAAAAAACCTTTTTAAGTATGGGAGATAAGTTATGAAAGTAATTATTGAGTGGGAAGATCAGTTCCATTGCTGGAGAAGATACACCCTTATGAACCATCAACCATCTGCTGTTAGGACAGCAAAGAGAAGAGCATCATCTACTGGTAAAAGGCATAGGTTGGTTGATGAATTAGGAAGATTATTAGATCTAATTGATCCATAGTTATTTAGTCCTTGCAATTAATGGATTAATTAAGCATTTTAGAGCTAAAGAAAAGTATCGCTAAAGTCCTAGAATATTTACATTAAAGTCAAAAACACTAAAATATATAGAAATAGTTCAAAGAAAAATCAGTTTACTTTTTCCTCTTAAGTCTCATAATGGGTTTTTCCTTTAAAGAAATTAGAAAAAAATTGAGACCTTATGCAAAGCAAAAACTTTGGAACAAAGTATTTTGCATTGGTGCTCATAAAACAGGGACTACTTCATTAAATATCTTAATGTATATGCTAGGTTTTGATTGTGCGCGTCAGCACGAAATAGAAATATCAACAACAGAACAGGTACAAAGAGGTAATTATAGAGAACTTTTTAATCAGGTTGCTTTATATGATTTTTTTCAAGATACTCCTTTCGCCCTAGGTTCTACTTACATAGCACTAGATGCATATTTTCCAAATAGCAAGTTTATTTTTACCTATAGAAATCCAGAAGAATGGTTTAATTCACTAATTAAGTATAATCAGAAAATTTTAAATAAAAAGGTTCTAGATAAATCAGCTATTGAAAATTTTGGATATCTAAGAGAAGACTATATATTAAAATATACTGAATATAACTTCATATCAGAAGTTGACGAAAAAAATAACCTAGAGGTAAATTATAATTGGAACCTTTTATTTAATAAAGATCATTATATTAAATGTTATAAGCAAAGAAGAGACGAAATAATAAAATATTTTCAAAGGAGACCTAATGATCTTCTTATTGTAGACATAACAAAAGAAAAAGATACAAGGAAAATTACTAATTTTCTTGAACTACCTGAATTTATTAATCTTACATTTCCTAGATATAACAGTACCGATAATAACAATGACTCTCGCGAAATCAAAATCCTCGACCCAAAACTAAAAGAAATACTTACAACAAAAGGACTTTTTGAATAGAAATTATCGACGAGGAAAGGTACTGTCAATAAGAGGAATATATTTTTAATCGCAACCACCCTTTTCTTTTTTGGTAGTAATGCTTTTGCTATGTATAGATCAATTCCTTTTGCTCTTTCATATTAGAATTACAGGCAATATTTAATTAAAACTGGGGAAACACCTATCAAGTGTGAGGGAGATACTTTTTACTGGGATGAATTATGTAAAAGCGGATGGGATACATATCAAGATGAACCATATGCTGCTTGGGATATAAAAGGGTTTCTTTCAGGAGCACCACCCGTTAAATAGTTTTTCCAGTGAGGCATCCATTTAGTTTTCATAGATCGGATAAGTTTTCTAAGGGGAAATTTAAAAATCTTTTATGTGTGAAGGCAGAATATTTTTCCATCGTGAATAACACAGGTAGTTTGAATTGCTTGCCTAGTTTCTCTTCATTCCAGAAAGTCCAATACACCTTAAATTTCTTACCCTTCTCACTTCCTTCCCTTCACAACTCATCCCAAACCACCTTCTTCTTATCCAACTCTGAGCAATTAACAGGAGTTAAACCATATTCAACCAGTTGTTCTCTGTATATCTCATAGGTAGTAGCGCAAGGTAGTGCGTAAGCGCTCCCACTTAGAAACATCAGTCCCGTGAAACTCCTGATAAGCCCATTACTAATCATCTAAACGATTAAACCAAGTTCTATTAGTGCGCTTCCCCACGCATCCAAGAATTCTCTGCGCTCCTTAAAGAACTCAGCGTGGAGATAAGAGCGCTCAGTTTCATTACCAATAGAGTGTGCTAGTTGGCGTTGAATGATTTCCTTACTGAATCCAAGAGTTTCATTTCCAGCAGTTGAAATAGTTGCTCTTATACCGTGTGCCGTAAGTTTGCCTCCATATCCCAACCTCTTGATATGAGTATTAGGGGATGCTTTGCTTATGAATTCATTCTTTGTTCCTCTTGGTGAGTAGAACACATACTCCTGATGCCCGTTAATCTCTTTCATCCTCTGGATTACTTTCTTCATTTGAAAAGTTAGAGGGATGTAGTGCTCTTTCTTGCTCTTCATTCTTGAAGCAGGAATTGTGATTAGTTCTTTCTCGTCATCTACCTCTTCAAATCTCATACCTACACAGGATTCAACTCTTAGAAGTGTTAGGAACAATAGTTTGATAGAACCTCTTACAATTTCATTCCCATTGATTTTGTTCTCGTTAAAAACATCAAAGAACTTAGGCAGTTCATCCCAATCTAAAAATGGATTAGGTGTTGGTATATGTTCGTTCCTCGTAAGTTGAGATCCTCTTGCTGGATTAGGTTCATCCATCCAACCCCTATCAATTGAGAAGTCAAATATGGATCTACAAATCATAAAAACCTTAGTGGCGTGAGATAGTTTGCCTCTATCTTCTATTGATTGTTTTAGATCAAGCAGTTTCGTTCTCCCTCCATTTTCCCAAGAGAAAGAATCAATTGGATTATCACCACCGAGCACAGGAATTATCTGATTGAAAACTTTGTTCTCATAGTCCTTAGCAGTTGATATTGCCCACTTCTTTTTTGTTGAAGATGATTGCTTGAATTTCATCCATCGCTGAACAACTTCATTCAATGTTGGTGTAGAAGATTTGGTATAAGGGTTGCCTACTTTTTCTTCTTTTTGTATTGCTCTTGGATCTTTATTTTGTTCCTTACTTAAATGCTTTAAACGATCCCATTCATCTCTTGCTTCTTTTAAAGAATATTCGTTAATACCTTTCCCATAAGAACCAATTCTTACTTCAATTTGCTTTCCTTTTCTTCCACTAGGGAACCTAATATTTCCAACAAAACTTTTACTATTACTTGCCTTACTAATTGGTTCAACCATTACATAGAGCGATCCACCACAAGTAAGGCGCTGCCTCTTCTCAGATGCCTTTGCTTGCCTGATTTGTAGATCAGTAACAGGTTTCCCCTTCATAACTGGGATATTAACTCAATCCCACATCACAAAGCAAACTCCCACAGCACATCCTACATCACACTTACTTGAAACTGAGGCATAATGAGAGCACACTATGGAATGCTTATGCCTTAAAACCCAGTAAAAAAAGTGACTTTTCAGTCCCTATGTGCTTCTATGGGTAAGTTTGTGAGCGGAGAGGGTGGGATTCGAACCCACGGATAGTTCTAGCTATCAAACGATTTCGAGTCGTTCGCTTTCGACCACTCAGCCACCTCTCCCTTGAAATAAGTTTAGGGCAATGTTCTAGTTTCTCTTAAGAAAAAAACAGAATAAAAATCTTATTCTTAATTACTTAATCCCAACCGGCCATCCTCATAAGCTTGATTGCTTTTTTATTATTTGCTCCTAATTGATCAATGGTCACATTATCAGCCGTAAATTCTCCAAATTGAGTAACTTCATCAGTTTTGTTAAAACCAACTAAAGGGTGTTCAAATGTTGGCCCTGCTAATCCACTACTCCCATCAGGAGAAGCAAGATACTCAAGGAGTTGAATTGCTTCTTCTCTATTTTCAGCATATTTAGCAATGCCACCTGCACTGACATTCACATGAGCAGGATTAGGAGTAAGAACTTTTACTTTTTTAGCCAAACTTTGATCTTTTCTACCATTAACACCTGCGAGCATCCTTGACACATAGTAGTGATTAACTATCCCTACTCCACACTTACCCTGAGCTACAGCTCTAATTACCCCTATATCACCGGGGAAAAAAGGTTGAGAAATATTTGAAATCATACCTTTCAACCATTCCTTTGTTTTTGCCTCTCCTTTGTTGACAATTTGATTAGCAACTAAAGATTGATTGTATGGACTACTCCTTTTTCTTACACAAACAAGACCCTCCAAAGCTGGGCTAGCAAGATCTGAATAATCATTGATTGAATTTATATCAACTTTCTTAGGATTAGCTACCATAACCCTGACCCTTCTTGTTAAGGCATACCACCTTGCTTGAGGATCTCGATATTCCACTGGGACATTTTTATCTAACTCATTCGATCTATATGACTGAAGAAGACCACTTTTTGCAGCATTGCTAATTCGAGCAGCATCAACAAGAAGAATCACATCGGCTTTGGATTTTGATCCTTCTCTTTTCAATCTTTCAACTAGAGAAATACCTGTAGCCTCAATTAATCGAATTTTTATTCCAGTCTCCTCGGCAAATTTCTTGTATATCTGCTTATCAGTGTTGTAATGCCTGCCTGAATAAATTCTTACTTCTCTATCAGAGGCTTTTACATGCTCAAAACTTGAAGAAACTAATAGAGTACCTGCTATTACTGAAGTAAAAAGACGCTTGATTAAATTCATTAATCTATCTAGGAAAGGGATTAATATCTTTTTCTAGACTAGACAAGAAGATACGGCTAAATATAGCTTCGCAACTTTGAGACGTATCTATGTATAAATTGATATCCTATTTATACTTTAGGATAGTAATTAAATCTAGATAATAAAGATGGAATATTTAACTCATTCGTTAATCAATCAATCAGATGCTCTTCAAATAGTTAATAAACTAAAAGCAGAGGAATCATCCTGGCAAGATGGCAAAAAAACTGCAGGAAGCCATGCTTTAGAAATAAAATCTAATTTCCAATTAGATAAAAATTCAAAATTATCCATGAAGCTTAGAGATATTATTGTTAAAAAAATAATTTCAAATCCTCTCCTAAAAAGTTTCACTTTACCTAGTCTTATCCATGGAGTCATGTTTACTAAATCCCTAGCAGGAAATTGTTATGGCACACATATTGATAATCCTTATATGCCCTCAGGTAGAAGTGATCTATCTTTTACGTTATTTTTAAACTCTCCAGAGGATTATGAAGGTGGTGAATTATGTATTCAGACGATCAATAAAACTGAAAAAATAAAACTTTCAGCTGGAGAAATGATTATTTATCCCAGCACTCAACTACATTCTGTTGCAGAAGTCAAAGATGGTGAACGTCATGTATGTGTAGGCTGGATTCAAAGCTATGTACAAAATAATGAAGATAGAAATTTTCTATTCGGACTAGATGCAGGAGCTAAAGGTTTACTAGCAAAGCATGGAAGATCGGACGAATTAGATTTAATTTTTCAGTCGTATAGCAATCTACTTAGAAGGCTAGGTGATTAAAACAATCACTTTATACAGGCAAAAGTAAAAAAAGAACTTTCGTTGATAGGCTAGGGGGATCAAAATATAAACAAACTTAATTACATATGGCTAAAAAAAATCCTGTAGGAATATTCCTAGCTGCAGCCGCTGCTTTATCAACTAGTGCAATGATTCCTGATAATTCAATAGCTGGAGAAAAGCATAGTGATATGGGTGGTTTAAAGGAATGGACTACAGATCAAGAAGCAGACGAGGATGGAAAGCTTGATGAAGCAGCTCAAAAAGCTGCTGATAAAGCTAAAAAAGCTGATATTTGCATTCCTATTGGTGAAGGTGAAAACTGCTGGTAAAAAATTTTTAAGTTCACAAAAATAACTCCCTTTTATGGGAGTTCTTTTTAATATCAGTCAATAAATAAATAAATAAATAAATAAATAAAACGCCCCAAATGGGGCGTTTTAAATTTCTAATTATAAAAATTAGAATCTGAATTCAGTCAGAAGAACAGCTCCAGTTACGTCACTTCCCTCAGACTCAACATCATTACCACCAAAGATTGCAGGTGTAACACTTACGCCATCATTAATTTTGAAGGTGTAATAAGCTTCCCAAACAGTATTGTCCTCAGATGTATCAGTACCACCGCCTTTGATTCCAGTGGCAGTCATTCTTTGACCTAGTGCAAGACCAGCTCTGTTTCCATCGACTAATGCATCTTTCCATCCAAGACCTACCATCCAACCTGCAGTATCTTCAGCTGCACCAACGGCAGCATCATCGATAGTTGCGAAGTCATAGCCTAGTTGAACTGAAGGAAGAGATCCTGTTGTTTCAGGCTTCCAATAAGCTCTTAAACCATAAGCTGTCATATCAGTTTTAGCTCCTTTAGCCAAGCTTGAATGGAAGTAGCCATCATAACCACCACCTTCTTTAACACCCATTGATCCTGAAACTTGCCAACGAGGTGTGCCGTACTCAAGCTTAGTCAAGAAGAACTTCCTTGAATCTTCACCAAAGAGTCCTTTGTCATCACTATTTTTAGCACCATCTTTAGATGTGTAGTTAGCACTTAATGCCCATCTTCCAGAAGAAGGATCTTCAACATCTTGTGTCCAAGCGACACCAAATCCAGGACTTGTGCTTGAACCATAAGCAGAACCATTAGGACCTAATGCAAATTGCTTAGTGATTGGCTTATAGATTGATGGAGAACTAGCTAGCATGTAGTAGTTTTCAATCCTTGGTCCAACCCAAACTTGAAGGCTGTCGCCAACGGGGAACTGATACCAAAGCTTATCAACACCAAGTGAGCCTGAACCGCTCTTACCAGCAGATAGATAAGTACCTTGGCCTTTGTCTACAAAATGATCGCTTACGTTACCAGCTTTGAGACGTGTATAGAGGTTATCTTCACCAGTAAAACTTGTATTCAGATTTAACTGATACATGTATTCCATTGTGATGCCATCAGTATCTGACTCAGCATCATCGTCAACATAACCAGTGATAAAAGCAGCCTTACCGCTCATCTTTGTAGATGAAGAGAATTGACCAGCCATGATTTCGCCTAGTTGAGCCTCTACTCCGTCAACACGTGCTCCAATTACTTCAGAACTTAGATCTGATTCGTTAGATACCGGAGTTACGTCAGCATTAGCTGCCAATGGTGCCATCAAGCCCAAAGCAGCAGGAGCTACAAGCAATCGCTGAAAAAGCTTCATTGTGTCCTCACACAAATATTTCGAATGAATAATAATGTATTCGATAAGACATTAGTGAATCAAAACTATCAAAAGTATCTTTTGATACGTCGCTCGATATTATTCGACCTATTTAATATCAGCAAACTCAAAAATATTACTTGTTATTAATAACTAAATCGAACAAAGAGGGAAGCCAAGGCGCTCTCTTTCCTCTAGCCAAGCCTCAGCAACTTTACGAGCTAAAGATCGAATTCTTGAAATAATCTTGGTTCTTTCAGTAACAGATATAACTCCTCTTGCCTCTAATAAATTAAATGTATGGCTACATTTCAGAACATAATCAAGGCAAGGAGCAGGTAGTTTCTTATCGATCAATTGATGAGCCTCCTCCTCATAAATTTCAAAAAGCTTCCTTAAATTATCAGCGTTAGATTCTTCAAAATTGTATTTACATTGACCTTTTTCGAAAGGAAGCCAAACATCACCATATTTACTCTTTTTGTTCCAGGAAAGATCCCAAATACTTTCAACATTTTGCAAATACATCGCTAATCTTTCTAGGCCGTAAGTGATCTCAATCGAAACAGGCCTGCAATCAAGGCCGCCACATTGTTGAAAATAAGTAAATTGGGTTACCTCCATTCCATCAAGCCAAACTTCCCATCCCACTCCCCAAGCGCCTAATGTTGGTGATTCCCAATTGTCTTCGACAAATCTAATATCATGATTTTTGGCTGAAATTCCTAAGGCTTCAAGGGAGGACAAATAAATCTCCTGAATACCATCCAGAGAAGGCTTAATGAGAACTTGATATTGAAAATAATGCTGCGCTCTATTGGGATTATCTCCATACCTGCCATCTGTCGGCCTTCTGCAGGGCTCTGGATAAGCAACAGCCCAAGGCTCAGGACCTATCGCTCTCAAAAAAGAATGAGGACTCATCGTCCCCGCACCCTTCTCTAAATCATAAGGTTGAAGCAGCAGGCAACCTTTTTCACTCCAGAAATTATTAAGCCTAGAAATTATGTCCTGAAAAAACATATTAAATAAATTATCTAAATTAATTCATAATTAAAATATACACTTAAATTAAAAAACAATACAAAAAAACAGAATATAGAGATAATTAAATGATTTCAATATTTATATTCATATTAAGAAGGTACATAAGATAAGTTACCTGATATTGAAATTCTTGGTTCCTCAGTTTCATAAAATGGATAAACACAATGTCTTAACCTAGCAGGAAAAAAAAGCATAGTGCCTTCATTTTTTGAGGATAATTGATAAGCATAATTTGTAATATCTCCATTGGTATCAATATATTCAAATTCAAAATTACCTGGTTTTATTTGTATCTCATTAATATCATTAAATTGCGGTAAATTTTTCTGTTCTTCCCATGCGTAAGGGATCTTCAACCAAATAGCAAAAGAATAGACACCTGTGTGATCATGATAAGGATTGAATTCATTTTTAAATTGATAATTTACCCAAAATGAATTTAATATTAATTTAGTTTCAAGTCTTAACAACGAATTTTGAGTGACAGGATCAACACCCTTATAATTATTTTGGCGATAAAAATCTACTAAGGGTGAACAAATTGATTTATAAAAAAAATTATCTTGATCATCAAGCAGAAGACTTTGTGAGATATTACCAACTAGTGTATTTTTTATATTGATATTCTTAGTTTTTGCAATATCAATAATCCTCCAAAGATAATCAATTACTTCTTGATCCAATTTAATTTGTAAAAAAGGAGTAACTGGAGGAGATATTTTTGTAACTTCCATTGCAACTTAAAACTTGCTAAAACAATAACCTCAAAACAAAATACAACCTATTGCCTAAACATTGCCTAAACATCTTATGCTCCTGTAATATATTCACTAAGAACGCTTGCTACAACAGACATTTTGAAGGAATAGATAGACTCGTGAATTTATGTCCTGAAAGTACATTAGTGTTGATATAACTAGAGCTAGAGGTAATCAGCTTAACTTGGCAGGGCTGATAACGAAGAAGTGACTCCAGTACCCCTCGTTTTTCAAACAGCTCAACCTAGCAAATCAATCAGATTCTAAATCAACTATCGAGCATTTAAAGCTGAGTATTCAGATGAGGACAAACCTAAAAAAATATATAAGTATATATACTCATTAGATAAAAAAGTAAAATACTCATACATTGACAGAATACAAAAGTATAAGTGTTTAGCCTATTAAATAAATTATAAATAGTGATTACATGTCATCTCAAGAAATAACATGTATAGAGAAGGTAAAGCATAAGTAATTATTTACAGAAAAGCTAAAAACGTTTATATGCAAATAAAAAGAGTTCTATTAATTATAAATTAGAAATATTCTTTACTGGATTAAATATATTAAAGTACTAACAAATATTAAGCCGCTAAGAGCGAAAAGATAGTACATTAGTATCCATTGTTCCGATTCGTCACAAGACGTATATTGAATGGGTGTTTAGTTAAAACCATGGAATTATCGCCTACGGAGGTGGTTGACTTAGCAAGTATTCCGCTCAATAGTGAAGTAACCAAGGGGTTAGTGCCCGCGCAAGTAGAGTACGTCAAAGAATCTGTCGTAGAGATAAACGAAGAACTGAGCTGCGTTGGGCAATCACTAAGGGCTGTGGCGGCCAACCTCTCCGATATAAAGAGCAACATCAGGCCTGGGAACTGGAGAGCCTTCTTGAAGTCAGGAGCGATTAACTGCTCAGAAAGGTTCGCTATTGACCTTGTAAGCGCATACACAAACTGGTTAGGTGGCTCCGATATAGACGACAACATGCTTGCGTCGCTAACGCCCAGATCGCTGGCATTAATGGGAAGCAAAGGTGTGACCGATAAGGAGCGACAAAAGGTATTTGAAGCCGTTGGGAACGGTGAAAGGATGACAGAAGCGACTGTAAGAATATTAGTCAAAGGGAGTAAGAGAAAAGCTAGAAAAGCCTCGCAAAAAAGTGAAAGCGAAAAGATTAAATCACTGAAAGAAAAGATAGAGACTTACAAAAAAGTCATCAACAACCTTCAAGATGAAAATAAAAAACTTAGTAAATTACTATCAAACAGAGAAAAAATTGAGTACCTTGTCTAGCAGTTATTACAAAAAAGCAATTATCCACTATTATTATTTAAAATGAAAAGCACCAACTTTAGATCTGCAATCCCTAAGCAAATTAAATCAAAAAATGAAGGGAACCACAACTTAGAGAAAGGGATTACGAAGGTATTATTAGACAAATACAAGCCCAAAGGTCTCTGCAACATAGAGACCTTGAGCGAAAGGAAAGCTCAAAGGAGAGTGGCTTAAGATTATGAATAATAATTCAAAGTCTAGGAATGGATTCATCCATTTATACAATCCCAAGCAAGAAGGATTAGGATCTTACGATGTACACTATATAAATGCCTACAAAAAAGATAAAAGCTTAAAGAATAAGTTAAAAAAAAGTGATAGAGAGAGGTATGCAGCATGATTCCATTTATCAGAAGTCTTTCAGAGCTAATGGCTATTACAGAGTCAAGAGATAGTCAAAAGCATATCTCTCAATACAATGAGATTTATAGCTCGACAGTAGATAGCGGACAAAGAAAACGATATATAAAGTCTCTTAACAAGAAAGAAGTCGATCTTCCTGATTTGCCTAAAACAATACGGCATAAATGGATTCAAAATAAAACATCTTTATCAAGATTTATTGATGATTTAGATTATAATAATCAAATACAATCTTCATACGATCTGACCTTAATAGAAGGACAAAACAAGAAAACTCAACAGGATGTCGCCTAATTATGAAAAAAATTAAAATAAATCAGGTAATAGAGTATTTATCCTCGACATTGGTTTTCTCATATTTTTTCATTCATAATATTTTCCTAGTACTGATTGGGATTACACTTTCATTGTATTTAATAAATATTAATATGATTAATAATCTCAAAAAATCTATAAATAAAAATATAATTATAAAAAATGACTCGAAAGATTTAAATAAAAATGATAAAGAAATAAATTCTAACACTATTAATATAAAATCTTCTAAAGAAGATAAGAAGCTAACATTAGTCGAAGAAATAGAAGAGTTTGGATTTATACCATCAATAGATAATAAAAATAATACTAATGCAGCATAATATATTTTTCATATATAAATATCGCTACTAATTAGTTCTTCATTCAAGACCTTTTAACTCTTTACAAACAAATTAATAAAAGGTAGTCTAGTATACATGCAACAACTAAATGCAAGAAGATCCGAAAAGCATAGAAAATTTATTAGTCAAAGGTTTATCTCATATTCTAAAAAGAACAGTAGAGGTCAGTCCAAGGGATCAACTAGCAATTGCCCAAGAGTATAAAGAATGGATAAATTGCATATCTGCTAGTGATTTCTCAGAGCAAGAGATTCTAGTAATAAAGAAGTTAAAATTTACCTAAAAAACTATATTTTATCTGATTTAAAATTGTAAAATATATATTTTATTAAATAATTTTATTTAAATTACTTTATCTGATAAATAGTATAAATAAATTTTGTATCTATTATACTATCTCTATGATTATAACTAAAAACTTTAAATTAATATTTATTTTTAAATATAATTGAATCAAATAGTCAAGTTCAATTTTAGAAATTAAGGAAAGAAAATTGACATTATTTGGTACTAATGTACTATAAGGAGGCTTTCGATCGTATCGAAGAATCTCGATCTCCTCTCACTCACTCTTACAAAATCATTTAATTTGCTGAACATGATTAATGAAACATTCAGCAGAGGTAGGGGGATCTTCTCATATTTAATCAACCAATCAACTGGAGTATCTAATGGAATCTTCAAGCACTTCAAGCTGGGAATCGACAAAGAGCCTAAAGCTTTCAAGCGGACTAGAAATTGGAAGAGAAGCACTCATAACAAGCTCCACAAGAGAGTTAGTTGAATTTTACTGGACAAATCGGAAGCGATTTTCAGGTGGTTATTTGGGCTTTCCTTCAAAAATATGTAGTAATCAGCTGAAATAAAGACTAAACTTAAAATTTCCTTTTTTTGTTTGCTGATCTAATTAGATAATTTATTATTAAGGCTATTAAAAAACAAATTAATAAATAATGGTTATTATTTATCATTATTTACTTGATCCGAATTAGGAGCAAGTATTAAAAATACCATCCACCAAACAAGAATAAAAAAGCCTAAAATAGAAGTTATTATAATGTTATTTAAGAGTTTAAAACTGAAAATTAGAACTAAAACACCAAAGCTAATAATTGACCAAGGTTGACACCAATAAGGCTTTGAATCCCAAAAACTTTTTTTTGCATTTGTATCCATTAAAGAAACTTGTGAAACGATTAAAGCTATCCAATACTAACGGCTTACCAAGGCTTATCTTCTTCAACAGGCTTATCTTCTTCAACAGGCTTATCTTCTTCAACAGGCTTATCTTCTTCAATCGGTTTAATTTCAACTATGTTGTCGATTGAAGAAGAGGAGTCGCTGCTTGTAAAAGTCTGAGAAACCTCCTTAACCGAATCAGACTCGGAGTCCTTAAGTAAAAATTTCAAAACATATCCAAGAGAGACAAACAAAGCTATTGGCAGGACAAGTCCTAAAAGCAATTTATAGATGATTATTCCTATACCAAGGACAGCAATAGAAATAAGAATGTTCTTCTTGTTCATATGAGCTAATTGAACAGATTCTAAATCTAAGCTATTTCTGAGTTATCTACATCACATGCCTTTAACGCGATGTCTATTTAAATAATCTAAATTACAGCTATTAACATTAAATTCAATGCTCATCAAAGAGAAAGAATTAAAAAAATTCTTTAATTTATCTTATGGAGAGAAAGCTCCATCTAGGGAAGAATGGGAATCCATATACAATAAGCAGGTTAAATTTATAGATCCTACCCAAGAAAAACATGGAATTGAGGCATATATCAAAGCCCAAGATGGATTAATCAAAAGATGTGATGATATTTATCTAGAATCACACTCAATTGCCATCAATAAGAATATTGCTTTTGTTGAATGGACAATGGGGTTAAAAATAAAAGGTCACGAATTTTTATACGATGGGACAACCAGATTGATATTTGATGAAGAAGGTAAGGTTAAAGAACATAGAGATTATTTTGATTTTTGTTCTGGAACATTTGGGAATATACCAGTTATAGGAGCATTTTTTAGATGGTTATACTCAAGATTTGTTGACTAAAATACTTATTATTTTTAGAAATTTACTTAAAAATTTTAAATCATTTCCCAGCTTTGATTATCTTAAAAAAGAGTTTGCTTTACTCGCTATTAATAATCTAAGCATTTTCAATTTTTTTACTTTATTTCAAGAATTTTCAAGGGCATAAAAACTAGTAAATCTAGATAATAGCAATCCAACGAATAATAACATTTAGTTATTTTCTAATTGTATGTTTTATTTGGTTGAATACGTAATTAGATTTTTTATTCGCTATAACAAAAGTGGTGCTTGAAGAATCAAATGGGAACATTAGTTGAGTTAATCAAGGAAACCTACGACTACAAAGCATGCCTAGAGATTGTGAGCAGTGGTTGTTCTGATGGTGCATGCACAAGACATAACTATCAAGCTGACACTCTATTGCTCTATATGACTTACTCAGATGAGATCATTCAATACACTTCAGAAAAACTCGGATACTCTTTTCTTTCTAATCTTGCAAGAGATTTTGGATCACCACTAAAAGACAATATAAATCAAGATAATTTATCATGGAAAGAAGTAGTATCAGCTTGTCCAAATAAGGACGAATATAAACACGCCCTTGTATGGAAATTTATAGAATTGGTCGCCAAAGAGAAAAGTTTAGAGCACTGATTATTCAATATGTAAATTAATTGGAAATAAATTCTCTAGCAATTAAGTATTTACCGTAAAAGTAATTTAATTTTTGAAAAAAGGTCACACACTGGATTCATCCATTGAGGTTGAAAAATAAGATAAATTACACCAAAGAAGAATATTGCTCCTAATATTCCATAAATTTGAACTTCTATTTCTTCCCAAATCTCCTCAATCCAAATAAGTAAAGATTTATTTTTACTTCCTCTTTCCATTGAAAACAAGATTTAGAAAAGAACCATAAACGAATAATAACCAATTTGAAATAATATTTATAAAATACATTGAATTTTTCGATAATTATATTTGATTGATAAATTGAATATAAAAATACGGACAAAAAGACTCGCTAGAGAGAATTTTTAATTAAATTATTGAAATGAATAAAAAATTGAAAAATAACCCTTCTATTGAAGAAATAATTTCAGTCACCCTTAGCTGTACCTTGATTAGGATGACTGAAATAAATAAAATAGATAGATCCGTTCTTTATCAAGAGTTTAAAGAATGGATTATAAATTCTGGAGAAAAAGAACAGATCCAAGAAATTTTATGCCTGAGGTACTTAAAAAATGATCGGAAGATTGATTAGATTAACTTATAATTACTATTTGATTATCCCGCAGAAAGAGTTTTTTCAAATCCTCACCCAAGAACAAAAAGCATTAAAATAAAGTAAATCTAAAGAAATGATCACTTCTTTATTTTCACTGGTTTTCTCAACTTTACTATGGGTCCAAGTACCTCAGTGGAGTGATAATTGGTCAAAATGTGCCGTGGATGTACCCGACACTGCTTGCCATTGGTATATAGTCTCTCCAGACAATACTTTTGGCAAAGGATTTGATTGGGCTACAGCCCCTTGGTTTAATGCAAATGGTTTGAATGATGTTGCTAAAATTTCTTCTGAAACAGTTGTAGAAAAACTACAAGCAAAACAAATTAGTAGTGAATTAATATCTTGAATTTTTCTTCTAAATTATTTTAGTAAATAGAAAAATTAAATTTTAAACTTGAAATAATTAATTTCTTATTTCGCCTAATACTCTTAGTGCTTCATTTACATGTGCGGGACCATTTAAAAGGTCATTAAAAATATGCCTAATTACACCTTTTGGGTCAACAATGTAAGTTACGCGTCCATCAAGTAAGCCAAGAACTTTAGGAACACCAAAAGCTCTTCTTAGAGAATTATCCGTATCACACAACAAAGGAAATGGAAGTTTGTTTTTGTCAGCAAAAGATCTGTGACTTGCTTCATCATCTCCACTTACCCCCCAAACTTCTGCACCAAAAAGTTTAAAAAGATCGTATTTATCTCTAAAGCCACAATTTTCAGCTGTACAGCCAGGTGTATCATCTTTTGGATAAAAAAATAGAACCAACGGGCGACCTTTAGCTTGCTTATTTGTCCTAGAAACTCCTAGTTGATCAGAGAGTGAGAAATCAGGTATTTGATCGCCTAACTTTAAAGGCATATGAATCCTAAAACTTTATCTTTATATTATATAAAAAATTAGGTCATGTTGGAGGTAAACAGAGTTAATAAAAAAGTATTAACTCTGTTATGTATAAATCAAATGAAAGAACTATGGTGGGGAAACTATAGATTTATTAAGCTAAAATAATAAGATTTGTAGTTTTAGTATAATTCTAGTAATTAAAGAAAGATCATTGAGTGGTTTCGGGGAAAAGAAAAAAGAGAATAAGGGCTCTTCTAAAAAACTACGAAAGCTTTCGGAAAAGGAGCTGAAAGCAACATCAATCAATAATCACATTAAAGGTAATTTAGAGGAAGCAGAAAAAGGTTATATAGCTTTTTTAAAAAATGGCTATTCTGATGCAGATATACTTTCAAATTATGCATTGATATGTGAAGAGAAAGAAGAAAATGATAAAGCTATACAATTATATACAAAATGTTCTAAAAGTTATCCAGATCATATTTACTCAAAATTGAATTTATCTTTTTTATATTATAAATTAAATAATTTAGAAAAAGCAGAAAGAATCATTGAAGAAGCAATTAAGTTAAAACCAACTCTACCTAATGGATATTGTATTAAAGGATTAATTTTAAAAAGTTTAAATAAATATAATGAATCGAGATTATCACTTGAAAAAGCAATAGAAATTGATCAAAATTACTTTGATGCATATATAAATCTAGGATTACTAAATAAAGATTTTAATAAATTAAATGAAGCAGAAGAATATTATTTAAAAGCATTAGAAATAAATAATAAATCTGCTATCGCTCATTTGAATCTTGGTGCCTGCTACAAAGAGAAGCTAGAGATGAAAAAGGCCATTCAACATACAGAGATAGCAATAGAGATAGATAATAGATTAAAGAACAGTTATTTAAATCTAGCAACCTTATATAACCAAGCTGGTTCTTATAACAAAGCACTATCCCTAGCAAAAAAAGAACTTTTATTTAATAAAAATAGTGGTCTAAGTTATCAACTTATAAGTGAATTAATTAAAAAAGGAGAATTACTAAATACATCAGAAAAAGATAATAGAGAATTACTTAATAATATATTAAATAGAAAAGATATTTCTCATCGAGAACTATTTGGGAATATAAACAGACTGATCTCTCAAGAAATATTGGAAAAATTATCTATTATGGAATCCGATTTGTATGAGAGTAATGAATTTAACATTCTTATCAAAGATAGAGAATTAGTAAAAGCACTTTCGCTACTAATATTTTGCTCTCCGTTATGGGAAAAAGTTTTAGGAAATATACGCAAGAATATTCTTTTAAGTTATTCAGATAAAGTTAAAGCAAGTAAAGCTATTCTTCACTTTACTGTAGGTCTTGGATCACAATGTTTCTTAAATGAATATATTTATTATATATCCAAGGAAGAAAAGGATAAACTAAAAGAACTAAAGGGAACAATCAATAACAATAAAAATCAAGACTATAAGTTAGCAATAATCTCCTGCTACGAATCTCTATCTTCAATAAATAATGATATAATTAATTTAACTTCATACGTATCAAATAACAAAGAAATTAATAATCTAGTTAATTTACAATTCAAAGAGTTAAATGATGAAAAAATGATATCAAAAGAAATTAAAAAGATAGGTGATATAAAAGATTCTATATCTAACGAAGTAAAAAATCAATATGAATTAAACCCATACCCTAGATGGAGATATAATTCATATGCTAAAGAAAACAAATTAAACTTTTTATCAGTTATTAATTCTGAAATTTATCCAAATAAAATTATATCTAATTCAGCTCAATTAAAAAATAAAAAAATAAATATACTTATAGCAGGTTGTGGAACGGGAATTCAAATACTTGAAGCATCTCGATATAGTAATTGTGAAATAACAGCAATCGATTTAAGCAATTCAAGTATCTCATATGCAAAGAGAAAGGTCGATGAATATGGATTGAAAAATGTCGATTTTATAGAAATGGATTTACTTGAATTGAAATCACTAAATAAAAGATTTGATTTAATAGAATGTTCTGGTGTTCTTCATCATATGAATGATCCTACTAAGGGATTATCAAATCTATTTGATGTATTAGAACCAAAAGGTTTTTTAAAATTAGGCTTATACAGCAAGTATGCAAGAGAAGAAATACTAAAAGCGAAAGAACAAATCAAAAAAAAAGATATTAAAGCAACTATTGATGGAATCAGAAGCTTCCGAAATGACGTTTTTAATGGAGCGTTAAAACAATTAAATCAAATAACTAATTGGTCAGATTTCTACTCAACCTCAATGTGTAGAGATCTTTGCTTTCATAGTCACGAAAACTGTTACTCATTAATTGAAATTAAAAATATGTTAAAAGTATCTAATCTTGAATTCCTAGGTTTTACTCTTTCAAAAGATATAAAAGATAAATATCAGATAGATAATAAAGATATAGACTCATTAAAAGATTTAGAGTTGTGGGATAAATTTGAAAAATCAAATCCTAATTCTTTTAGAGAAATGTATCAATTCTGGGCTAGGAAATCAATTAAATAGTTGTTCTTCCAATCCTGGAATAAACATTTTACATAGGGTGAAAATAAATAATATTGCTAGAACATTACCTAGCATTGCTATTGCAAAGCGAATTCTCAGATCCTTAGCAAATGGTAATAGGTTTTCCCACAGTTGTAATAATGGTCCGCCTGCCATTGGATATTAATGTTTAATTACTGATAGCTTACATTGGGACTACCTTATTGGCTACATAAAAACCTAGATTTAAAGTAAAAAGATTCTATTAGTATCTTCTACTTTAATTTGCTTCTCATAAAAAATAGAATTATTAAGCCTATCAATATTAGGGCTACTGGATAAAGCAATACAAATATTATATCTGTTAATTTTTCTGGTCTATTCACAATAAATAAACCTACTATAAAAATTATTATTGGTAAAAGGATAAGTGATTTTATTAATAGGCCTTCATTCCATTTTTTAATCTCATTATCTTCATTTAATAAAGTTTTCAATTTATCCTTTAAAACTTCATCATTAAAATCAGACTGTTCACTCATAATATTTTGATACTACTAATACAGGATAAAACTATAATATACTAATTTTTTATTACTATATAGTTTTGATCTATTTCATTCCTATTAAACAAAGATGAATCACTTTAATTATATAGATTTATTTGGTTTTTTAGCTGCTTTACTAACTACTATAGCTTTTTTACCCCAGCTATATAAGACATGGAAAACAAAATCAGCTGATGATGTTTCATTAATTATGTTGATTCTATTCATAACAGGTCTAATATGTTGGATTATTTACGGTCTAAAAATTCATTCAATTCCTATTCTAGTTGCTAATATTGTTACCTTTATTTTTAATTTTTCGATTTTAATTTTAAAGCTTAGTTATAACAAAAAAAACAATAAGTAGATTCTTTTATATATATTAAATTATTTTTTTTTAGCTTCTTTACAAGCTATAGTTAACACAGAATTAAACTAATTAAATGTCAGGAGAAGAGCTTCAACTTATTGGCAGATCTTTATCTCTGCATCCACCTGTAATGATAATCACACTTGGTCTATTCATGTACATTAGAGGCAAAGCTATTGCAAGTAGTAATCCAACCAAAAAGGTTACTCCCTTTTTCCCCTTTAGAAACGTCTAAAAATTTAATTAACTTTCAAGTTCTATAAAATCACAAAATATTGTTGAATTAATTTTTAACCAAATGGATTAGTTCCTTTAAGGGGGCCAACGAATAGGAACTCAATAACAGCTCCTGTTATTGCAACAGGAAAAACCCAAATAGACATAAATCTAATTCCCATAAATTTCATTCCACCTTTACCGGCGAATGCATCTTTAGTCATTGTATAAACAGTCTCAGTATCACTCACCTCGTAAGAATCATTAATGCCAGATTCATAAGGCTTCAAGAAATCCATTCTGCTAAATAAATTTCTAATTTTATTTACCGCAACAATTGGCCAAACCCATAAGAAAAAGATTCTAGAACCTAATCTATTAGCATCAGATTGTGGATTTCCCAGATCTTTATCACTATTTTTCTTTGGGAATGCATCTTCAATGATTGAAGCTATTTGCTCTTGGTCAGTTGGAAAATCAACCACAGTATTTTCAGAATCCATCAAGAACTTAAATTTGAGATAATTATAAGATGAATTGATTATTTTTGTATTAAAGAAATAATTTAATATTTATTGGTAACAAAGACCATTAAAAAAAGACCCAATATTAATTAGGTCTTTTTTATAGTTAATTTTTTAAAAGAAATTATGATAACTGTTATGTTTTATGCGTTTATCACACCGCGGCGGATAAATTGCATTGCAAAAATTGCTCCAAGAAAAAACACTGTTGGAATTCCTAATGCATTCACAGCCAAAGTTCTAACAGTAAATACAGGGTATCCATCTCCTGGTCTTCCTTTATCTGCAACGATTGCTGTGTCTTCCCAAACCTGCTGGTTTTGGATAGTAGGACCATTATCCCAGACAAATACTCCCCATCTTCTCAACCAATAATCAGTAAAGGCAACTGAAAAAATGACTGGGGTTAGTACCAAGAGTAATTTGAGGTTGATCATCCATCTATATATTTATCCAATAAATCTTGGCATATGAGAGCCAAAAAGGCTGATTGATTGATTGAGCTTATGAATTCTGTAACAAATTGGTCCGATTTTAGAAGCTTTGATAACTCTCTAAGTTGACTCGCTTTACTTCTGATAGGGTGGAATCATTGCCCTAACAGGCTTAAATTAATTGGTTTGATTTATGGAATTCGGTTTTAAAGAAATTCTCTTCGGATTAGCTGGAGTAAGCATGATTGCATGGGCTGGAGTAATCGGCCTCTGGCATACCTATATGTTTCCAAGATTTTTCAGAGAAGATTCAAGTCGAATTAATAGCGCTTCTAGAGTAGCTTCAGGCATCTCAGGAGCTCAGTCAGCTCCTGAGAACAAAGGTCCCAATAAGCCTTGGTTCCTTGATGATGAAGGCGGCACTCTTACTCCTCAGACAGCGATGGGAGCAATAGGTCTTAACGACAGAGGAAAATACAGCAAAAAATCTTTTGTAGTTGCTGATTTCAATCCTGTTGAAGCTGGTTATGGAGTTAATAGGCTGTACACTTCGGTTTTAATTGGGTTGGCTATAAGTAGTTTTGTAATAATTTCCTTTGGACTTCAAAGTGGATTTGGAATGATGGGACCAAACCTATAAACCAGATAAACTAAAAAACAAAAGACAGAACCAATCAGGAAAATTTAAATTTGCCAAGTGCCTAATAGGATTGAATAAAACGAATACAAATGTTTTCAGATAAAGATCTTTAATAACGCCCTTTTTAAATAATTATTCAATCTTTTCTCTCAAGTCAATTAAAAATCCATAGCAATTTATTTTTTGTTCTAATAATTTTGAATAGTTTTCCCTGAAAAGCCTTTTGATAACTACATTTAACAATATGCATTCGCACTTAAGAAAATCTTAGAAATTAGCTTCTTGGATAGAAGAGATACAAATATTGACTTATTTATGTATCAAAAATCAATATTGAATAGACAAGAAAATTTAAAAAAAACCAAATTCACTCTAAATGTGCAAAGCTGCTTTAAAATATTCTTGATTTTAAATTGCTCCATGACTGTAGGAATCTACTTCGCTACAACGACAGGTAAAACCGAAGATATAGCGGAAAGGCTGCACGGCTTACTTGACTCTGCTGAAGGTCCAAAGGATATTTCAGATGTCGATGACCTTAGCGAATTAGCTGGACATGACGGGGTTATTTGTGGCATCCCTACATGGAACACCGGTGCTGACTCTGAGAGATCAGGAACTGCTTGGGACTCAATCCTTGAAGACATTGGAGAGTTAAATCTCAGTGGCAAGAAAGTTGCAATTTTTGGTTTAGGAGATTCTTCTACTTACACCGAGAACTATTGCGATGCAATGGAAGAGCTTCATAGGTACTTCCAACAAGCAGGTGCTTCAATGGTTGGATACACTGCAAAGACTGATTACACCTTTGATGAGTCAAAAAGTGTAGTTGGAGAAGAGTTCTGCGGATTACCTCTTGACGAAGACAGCGAATCAGACATGACTGATGAAAGGCTTTCAGGATGGGCTGAGAAACTAAAAGGCGAAATGTTCTAAGCCTTAAACAAAAATCTTTAGATCTTCCTAAGTAATTACTTAGGAAGATTTTTTATGTTCATTTCCTTTTAGATTAAAAATTCCGTAAAGATAAATTAAAAATATCCCTAAAAAAGTCAATTTCTGAAGCTATTCAAGAAAAAACCCCAAACGGCCCAACGATATCTTAATATTTTCTTTATGAACTCAGATAATTGCTCAGATCAAAACGTTTCTATTAACGTAAATCTCTCTTTAAAAAATGAGACTTTGCGTATATTGATAGAAATGTCAAATGATATGGGCGCAAGTCTTGAGGATGTAATAAGCTCAATAACTGAAGATTCGGTAATTGATTTAGAGAGACTCCAGGACGATCTAGGAATTGTTATCATCCCAGAAAAATGCAGCAAACAAGATTTAATCAATTCAATTCAATAGGTATTGGAGGATATTAGACATTTTTTTAAAATCTTTCCGGTCTAGGATTTTTCCAAGTAGAAATAACACCCTCTTTTATTAAAGATTTTGCTCGTCTTTCAAGAATTTCTCTATCAAGTCTCCAAACGCTATATACACCAAAATTGCCTAAGACTTTTGGCTTAAGTCCTTGCCAATATGATTTTTCCACTGATCTTTTATCAATTAGTAAAAGAGTAGTTTCTGAACCATTGGATCCATATATTGGTATTCCCTCCCAACCTCTTCGCTTTTCATTTTTAAGTCGATCTGCAACATTCACAAAAGCATTTTTAGATCGACCTTCAAAAACAATAACCTGATTAGTATAAAAATGAATTGAGGGTTTCATAGCTCCGACCATTACTAAAGGCTCGTTTCTGTTTTGAGAATTTAAAAGTAATTCTGAGGCTTGTCTTAAGGGGAGTTGTCTTAACCTATCTGCCAAATCAAAAGTTGGTAAAACAATCAGAAAATGGGATAAAACTAGTGGTATTTGCAAAATCAATAATTTTCCATATATTTTTCTAGATGAAAATATGATTCCTAGAAAAGCAATTAATAGAAAAATAAATCCCGCTTTTTCAATTAAAAAGCTATTAGTTAATTCTTCTGAGAAATTGGGAATCTCAGGATCATTAAGAAGCTGAATCCATAGCCTTGAAGAGAAGAGAAATATGGAAAAGAGTGTTGATAAAAATATTGTAAGTTTCCAAGCTAAAGATTTTAAAAATTCCTCTTTAATATGATTGGTTAAGGAAAGAGATATTAAAACTGATGCTGCAGGAGTAGCCGGAAGCCAATAGCTTGGTAGCTTGGTAGCCGAAATAGTAAAAAAGATAAATACAGAAATTAACCAAAAAAATGAAAACTCAAATAACGACTTCTCAGGTTTTTTAATAATCCTTCTAGAACATTTAGAAATATTGTATAAATTATTCCAAATACTTATTAATAAAAATGGAGTAAGAGGTAAAGAAGCTATACATAATACAATTAAAAAAAACCACCAAGGCTCACCATGAGAATTTACTACTGATGTAAATCTTTGTAGATTGTGGTACCCAAAAAAACTATCTAGGAAAGGTTTTCCCTCTATTAATAGTTCAACTAAATACCAGGGGAAACTAATAATAAACACAATAAAAATTCCTGGAAAAACCCTCAATAATTTTAAAATTCCAAGAAAATTATTTTGAAATAAGGCAAAAAGTAAAATTGTTAATCCTGCTAAAACCAAAGCGACAGGACCTTTAGTAAGGACTGCTAATGACAAAAAAAACCAAGACAACCACCAAACTTCTCCTTGTGGATTAGCCAATCTTCTCCATTTAAGAAGTAAGCAAATTCCTAGAGTGCTGCAAAGGAGTGCATCACTTACAGCAATTCTTCCCCAAATTATTACTAAGGGCGACAATGCAAATAACAGCGCAGCAATAAAGGCTGTTCTTCTATTGAAATTATTTTCTTCCTGGGGATATTTCATCATTGTGTCCCCTAAAACAAGCATTAAAAGAATTGTTGATAATGCAGAAGGAAGTCTGGCTGCCCAGGTCCCTAAAGGATCCCAAGAAATACTCCCTGGGATTGAAAATCCCAGCCCCATCAACCAATAAATCAAAGGAGGCTTATCAAATCGAGGTAATCCATTTACTTGAGGTGTGAGCCAATTACCCGTTTCTACCATTGCTCTACTTGCTGCCGCAAACAAAGGTGGTGTTTCATCAACCAAACCTGTTGTCCCTAATTGCCAAACAAAAATTATTAATCCAATAAATAAAATACAAAGAAGACCTCGTCTTCTTTGTTTTAAAGTTGGAGAAAAAGAATTCGTTAAACTTTTCAATTAATTTTGAAAGTCTGTAGAGATTTTTTTATTTAAGCCTTTATGAAGCCAATTCTCCACTCGTTTTGCAAAGACTTTGTTAGTGGCTTTTTTTTCAAACCAATTCCTACAATTTCTTCTTTTGATTTCTGAGATTGATTTTGTTGCTTTTATCAATCCTTCAATATTATTGGGCTTAACCAAAAAACCATTGAATCCGTCTTCGATCAATTCCCCAGGTCCTCCCAGATCGTATGCAATAACAGGGACACCACAAGCCATAGCTTCAACAATAACGTTACCATAGGCTTCATTCCATTTAGGGGTATTTATCAAAGCTCTACACCGCCCTAATTGTTCCTGAAATTTATTCGTTGGAAGAAATCCTTTCCACTCAACAATTTCTTCTGTGAAAGTATTTTCAATTTTTGATGCATATTCTTTATCTTCTATAAGTCCCCAAACTAATAATTTTTCACCTAAACTTTTCGCAACTCTTACTGCATCTTCTAAACCTTTTTCTGGAGCGATTCTTCCAGCCCAACCTAATGGACCATTCTCATTTTCATTGAATAAATAATTTTCAATATCAAAACCATTTCCAACAATAATTGGATCAGTTTTCAAGTCATAATCTTTAGATTGTCTTTTAGTATGAAAAGCTAATTGAAAAGGAAAAAATTGACTTATTTCACTAATAGTTTCCTTCATTATTTTTGATTCAGCACCCATACTAATTAAGTGAAATATTTTAATTGGTTGTGTTTTTGTTAACCATAATGGAAGCCAATCATATGAAAAATTAATAACTGCGTCGGATTTATTTGCGATATTAATTACATCTTCCCATAACTTTGGTAAAACACTATTAGAAGGAATTAAAACTGGATCGGTTTTCTTCTGATGTTGCCAGCTAGGTTGATCAATTCCATCTATTAATCTTATTTCAAGTAATTCACTTTCAAAAGGTAGTTTTGATCCTTTTGGTGCAATTAAAATAATTTTATGACCTAATGAAATTAATCCTTTTATTAAAGAAACAATAGTAAGTTCAACGCCTCCACCTTTGCCACTACCCAGATAGCCTATAGGTGTGCTTACTAGAATAAGTTTTAATTGCTTATTTATCACTTTAATTAAGCCTCTTTTATTAATTCATTATTGCTTTTATCCCCCCAGAATCTTCTCCTCTGACTTACAAATAGTACTGAAATTAAAACCAAAACAACTCCAATCCACTGAAGTAGGAAGAGTCTCTCTCCTAACCAAATTCCGCCAGTAATCAATGCAAATACAGGTGTTAAAAATGCAAGGGTACTAAAACTTGTTAATTCTTTGCTGCTGGCAAACCAAAAAAATAATCCATAAGCCAGCGCGCTACCAAACAAACTTGAATAAGACATCAAAGACCATTCAAAAACAGACCAATCTGGGACTAATGGCCAATTTTTATCGAATATATGCCACACAAGAAGAGGCAAACTTCCTAGAACCATGTGCCATCCCGTTACGGCAACAGGGTCACTGTTTCTGCAAGCAAATCGAATAAGCACTGTTCCTAAAGCCATAGAGGTTGCTGCGCATATCATCCATACTTCCCCATGGCTTAAAAAATTACTTCCTGATTCAAATTTGCCAAGCAAAAACCAATTCCCTAGCAGCTCAGTAGGGACACCAAGACAAATTATTCCAACTAAGCCAAGTACCAAGCCAATCCATCCAATTGGATTTATTGCATCTCCAAACAAAATTCTTGCCAATAAAGCAACCATCAAAGGTTGGGAGTCGATAAGAACGGAACCCAATCCTGCTCCTGTTTCCATCAACCCTTTGGCTAAAAAAATCTGAAAAAGAGTTGCGTCAATCAAAGTAAATACTAAAAACCACACCAAATCATCTTTTGAAATATTCCAACTTCTCTTCAAGAAAGGAACTGAAGCTAAAACAACTAAACCTGCAGGCAAAAGCCTTAATGAGGCTACGATCTCAGGTCCAGCTGCATTAACCAAAGGGGACATCGCTGCCATTGAGGTTCCCCAAAGAGCGAACGGCAAAATCATCAAAAACCAATTCCAAATGAAAAACATAAGGTCAGAAAGCAATCTCCTTTTTAAGATCAATAAAGTTATGCATAATTTGAATGATTTGGCCCTTGAGACGAAAATCCAAAAAAAGGATGGCACGAATCTGTATTGAAGGTCCTATCAATTCAGAAACTCGAAAAAATGTTCTAAAAGCATTAAAGCAAATTGAGGAAAGAGAGTTTCCAGCACTATTACTTCGCATTGACAGCCCTGGTGGAACAGTTGGTGATAGCCAAGAAATCCATAGTGCTCTCTTAAGGCTAAGAGAAAAAGGTTGTCATGTTGTAGCTAGTTTTGGCAACATCTCAGCTTCAGGCGGTGTCTACATAGGAGTAGGTGCTGAAAAGATTGTTGCCAATCCGGGAACAATAACAGGGTCGATTGGTGTGATTTTAAGAGGAAATAACATATCTAAATTATTGGAGAAGATTGGTATTAAATTCGAGACTGTAAAAAGTGGGATTTATAAAGACATCCTTTCCCCTGATCGCCCTTTATCAATAGAAGAGAGAGCTCTCCTTCAATCTTTGATTGATAGCAGTTATGAACAATTTGTTTTGGCAGTTTCAAAAGGAAGAAATTTAACTCCAGAAGTTGTCAAGAGTTTTGCTGATGGAAGAGTATTTACTGGAGAACAAGCCAAAGAATTTGGACTGGTGGATGAAATTGGTGATGAAAATGAAGCAAAATTACTTGCTATAAAAATTGCAAATCTAGATGAAAAAACAAAACCAATTACCTTTGGCAAAACAAAAAAGAAATTATTAGGGTTCTTACCAGGAGGGAAATTAATCCACAATCTTGTAAATGCATTAAACCTAGAGTTGGAGGGAAATGGACAGATCCTTTGGCTTTATAAGCCATGAACTTTAAAAATGAATTTCCTTATCTATGTGCATTGAGGGGAGCAACGACTTGTGAAAACAACTCTGTTGAGTCAATTACTTTGGCGGTAGAGGAGTTGCTAGTTGAATTAGTTTCTAGAAATAATTTGATCCCAGATCAAATTATTTCGGTTACTTTCTCAGTTACCTCAGATTTAGATGCTTGTTTCCCCGCTTCCATTGCCAGAAAAAAAACAGGCTGGGAAAAAATCGCACTTTTAGACTGCCAGCAGATGTTTGTTAAAGACGACTTATCAAAATGTATTCGTCTACTTGCTTACGTTTCTTTACCAAAAGAACAAATACCCAAAAATCCTTATCTTGGTAAAGCAAAAAATTTACGTCCAGACAGATAAATCCAGATTTTTTTCCAACAACCGCCTATATTCTCTCAAGATTGCAAATACACTTGAAAATATTCAAGTGATTACATATTTCTGAAAACTTCAAGTTATGTTCAAGAAAAAATTATTTTCAACCTTAAAGAAAACCTTTTTTATTGGATTTTCAGCTTTTTTATTTGGGACTGGGGCCTCAATTTTAGCTCCAAAATCTTTTGCATCCCCTGGTTTCTTTGAATACCAATGGGATCCAGAACCTGGATATAAAAAACTTAAATATTTTCAATCTTCATCTGAAAGGAATGAGAGATCGACTTATTATTTCTTCCTTAGAGGGCAGGAAAGAAAAGAAGATATTGAAAAACTTACTATTGCAGTACCAGATTATTTTAAAGCAAAAATCAAGACGAAAAAATTAAACCTCTGTAAAGTTAAAATTGGTGGCTATACCGGAAGGACTCGTTGCTTAGAAAACATCCCTTCTCTTATTACAGTTAATAAAAAACAGACTTTTATTGAAATCCTCCCAGAGAAACCAATTCCATACAATAAGGATAATTACGCTTTAGTAATGAAGATCTTCAATCCAAGAAATAGAGGCATGTTTCAATTCCGAGCGCTATCTCAAAATACAGATGAAATTCCTATCTCAACATATTTAGGAACTTGGAACATAGACGTACAGTGAACTGATAAATTAACCTTTATATCTAATCCAATACGAGAATAAATAGAAATGACAAAAAGGACCTTTGGAGGAACAAGTAGAAAAAGGAAAAGAGTTTCTGGTTTCAGAGTGAGAATGAGATCTCATACCGGAAGGAGAGTTGTAAGGACTCGTAGAAAACGGGGAAGATCTCGTTTGACTGTTTAAAAAAGGGTCTTAAACAAAGACACTTAATAAAAAGTTTCTTCTAATGGTTTTGCCAAAACATATGAGACTTAAAGGTCATAGATGTTTTGACTTCATCTATAAGGAGGGCGTAAGGTTCTACAGCCCTTCGATGGTTCTTAGAGTTACAAACGCAAAGACAAAACTTCAAGTCAAACCAATCAACTCAAAGGTTAAGCCTTCTATAAAATGCGCCGTATCAATAAGTAATAAAGTCAGCAAAAAATCAGTCACAAGAAATAAGCTTCGACGGTTATTCCACCAACATTTGTCATACAGACTTTCTAAGATAAAACTTGATTCTGAAATGTGGGCTTTTTTTTCCTTAAAACCCTCCTGCATAAAAAATTCTGAGAGCAACCTCCTTAAAGAATGTGACAAACTACTCAACAAGGCTGGAATAACAAAATGACAATTACTCCAAACGAAGACATTTTTTATGAAGGTGGTCCAGCAAGTGGTGACTTGATAATAAATTTGATTGCTGGAATAACACTGATAGGTTTACCTTTTACATTTGGAGCATTGGTTAGAGCCTTATGGGTTAGATATAAAATAACGACTCGTCGAATATCTGTTACTGGTGGTTGGCTTGGGAGGGATAAAACCCAAGTTGTGTATAGTCAAATTGCTGAGATCAGAGCCATTCCAAGGGGTTTAGGCGCTTACGGTGATATGGTTTTAGTCCTAAAGGATGGAGCTCGCTTAGAGATGAGATCACTACCAAACTTTAGAGAAACAGAATCTTATATTCTTGAAAAAATAGAAAAACAACCCATTAATAAAATAAATAAAGATGTTCAAGGTTTTTCAAACTAATGAGTCCTCACAAATATGTGAGACAAGAACACATCTTCTAAGGCAAACTGGCCTAACAACCTCAAACTTTCTAACTTTAAAACCGTGATCGGGTACATCTCCGACAATCTACTTATCCCGATCCTAGATTTTTTCTACGGATTAGTTCCAAGTTATGGACTAGCGATTGTCGCATTAACCATAGTTATTCGCTTAGCACTTTTCCCTCTCAGCGCTGGCTCCATTAGAAGCGCAAGAAGAATGAAAATAGCTCAACCTGTCATGCAAAAAAGACAGGCTGAGATCAAAAGCCGCTACGCAAGCAATCCTCAGAAACAACAGGAAGAGTTAGGGAAGTTAATGGGTGAATTCGGGAGCCCTCTAGCTGGTTGCCTTCCTCTACTTGTTCAAATGCCAATATTATTCGCTCTATTCGCAACTTTGAGAGGTTCACCTTTTGCAGATGTCCCTTATCTTGTCAACATCAAAGTCCTTCCATCAGATCAAATAGCAGCTGTTGAGCCCAAACCGTTCAAAACTGCTAAGCATTCCATATTCATTACCGAAAAAAATCACTTTCCTGTTATCGCAGCTCTTCCAGGCGGAACAAAAATCGGTTCAGGTGATTCAGTCAAAATCAATCTGCAAACTTTGAATGGAGATTCATATATCAACGAATTACAGAAATATGAAAATGGATCGAAATTTTCTCCTTCTTGGAAGGTCACGAAAGGGGAAGACATTGTAAAAGTCTCATCCGATGGGACTGTAAACGCACTTAATCCTGGTGATGCGACTGTAGAGGCAAAGATCCCTGGTTTAGCTGCTAAAAGCGGTTTCTTGTTCATAGAAGCATTGGGAAATGTCGGCTTTTATGTAGATGGAGCAATTCATTGGGACATTGCCTTTCTAGTGGCAGGTTTCGGCTTAACACTCGTTATTTCTCAGGTGCTCTCTGGAAGAGGAATGCCTGTAAACAAGCAACAATCAACTGCTAACAAAATTACCCCGGTAATGATTACTGGAATGTTTCTATTCTTCCCTTTGCCTGCAGGAGTTTTGCTTTATATGGTCATTGCAAATATTTTTCAAGGAATACAAACATTTCTGCTTAGCAGAGAATCCCTACCAGACAATTTACAGAAAATACTTGACGAACAGCTCAAACAACAAGATAGCTCCCCTATTTCAGTCACTTCAGAAGTTATATCTGATTCCGATAGATTACCCTTTGAGCCAAAAAGTAATAAATAATTGTAAGTACAACTTATTATATAAATTCAGCTTTATCTAGAAAAATCTATAACTGATGTCTAATTGGGACGAACAACTTGATCTGTTAATTCAAGCGAGAACTCCTATTATTTGGATAAGGAGTAATGAAGAAGAAAGAGTTGAAACTCTTTTAAAAAATTCTACTAAAAGGCTTTCTCCAAGAAGACTTGCTACGTGGGATTACATAGATGGAATTAGAAATGTTCTTAATTCAAATAATCTTGGTTCAAGGCAGCCAATGGCAGTCCTTGAATGGCTTAAAAAACTTGATGAAAGTTCTCCAACTATACTTTTGTTAAAAGATTTTCATCATTTCTGTGAAGATCCAGGCATTTTAAGAATGCTAAAAAATCTAACTATTCATCTTCGCTCAAAGCCTCATTCAATAATTATCAGTTCTGGTTTATGGAGCCCCTCAAATGATTTAGAAGAAGACCTAACGATTCTTGACCTTCCCTTACCTAAAGAGAATGAAATCAAAACACTTTTATCAAATATTGCCGAGGCTAGTAATTCTCAATTAGACAACAATATTCTAAAAGAACTTACTAATGCATGTGGAGGTCTAAGTGAATCAAGGATCCGCAAAGTAGCTGCTAGAGCTCTGGCTCAAAGAGGTCAAATTGGTAAAGAAGATTTAATAGAAGTACTAGAAGAGAAACGCCAATCAATTGCTCGTAGCGAGGTACTGGAATATTGCAAAACAAATAAGTCTCCAAATGATGTTGGTGGTTTACAAATATTGAAAGATTGGTTGAAACAAAGGAAACAAGCATTCTCCGAAGAAGCAAAAGATTTTGGTTTGCCTTTACCTAAAGGGGTTTTGCTAGTTGGCCCTCAAGGGACAGGAAAAACTCTAGTAGCGAAAGCGATAGCAAATAGCTGGTCTATGCCCTTGTTAAGACTTGATGTAGGAAGATTATTTGCTGGCTTAGTAGGAGCGAGTGAAGCACGAACAAGAGAAACCATTCAGCGAGCTGAAGCTATGGCCCCTTGCATTTTATGGATTGACGAAATTGACAAAGCTTTTGGCGGAGATGGTAGAAGTGACGGAGGAACGAGTCAAAGAGTGCTTGCAAATATTCTCACCTGGATGTCAGAGAAAACTTCCTCTGTTTTTCTTGTAGCCACTGCAAATGGAATAGATAAGCTTCCTGCTGAGCTACTGAGGAAAGGAAGATTTGATGAAATTTTTATGTTGGAATTACCCTCAAGAAACGAAAGACATAGCATTCTTGAACTTCATCTTCGAAAACGAAGACCAAATTTAAAAATTGATTTAGATGCTGCTGTCGATAGAACTGAAGGATTCTCTGGTGCAGAATTAGAACAAGCAGTTATTGAGGCAATGTACTTTGCTTTTGCAGAGAAAAGAGAGCTTCTCGAAGGCGATTTAATTCTCGCTACAAGTCAACTAGTTCCTCTTTCTAGAACCGCAAGAGAACAACTTGAATCTCTAAGAGAATGGGCTTCTAGCGGAAGAGCAAGGGCTTCATCTCCAAAACTTTTTTAAAATTTTCTTGTTGTTTTTATTCAATAAATCAAAAATAGTTCTTGATTTAGAAGAAATTAACAAGAGCGATTATTTTTAGGAACAATTAACGATTAGGCTAAAAGGAATTCAATATTTAGATAGTGATAGACCAGAGACTACTAAGAGAAAATCCTAATTTAATTGAGGAAGGTCTTAAATCAAGAGGAATGGATGTTGATTTAGAACCTCTTCAAAAATTCTCTAAAGATCTTAAAGAGCTTGAAGAAAAGAGAAATTCTCTACAAGCGCAGGGAAATTCAATT
>CACPLK010000003.1 GCA_902634795.1 uncultured Prochlorococcus sp.
CAAGATAATTATTCACAATCTAAAAAGGGAGTTCTTCGTGGACTTCATTATCAATTACAGCCAATGGACCAAGGTAAACTATTAAGGTGCACAAAAGGAGCTGTATTTGATGTGACTGTTGATCTTCGAGAAGACTCATCTAGTTTTGGTAAATGGTTTGGGATAGAATTAAACAGACCGGAACAAGCAATATGGATGCCCCCAGGAATTGCACATGGTTTTTATACACTTTCAGAATCAGCAGATATTCAATATAAAGTCACCAAATATTATGATCCTGCCTCAGAAAGAGTCCTTTTATGGAATGATCCTGCTCTTAGAATTCAATGGCCTATTGATGAGCCCCCAAGAATATGCAAAAGAGACATAAAAGAAGCAAAAACATTTAAACTATCTCCAAAACATAAATTCAAACCATAAGGATACACATGGATATAAGAAAAGATTTTCTACCAGTTCTTAGACCAGTTGGAGGCGAAGAAGAGATTAGATCCATAGCAGAAACCATTGAAAGTGGTTGGTGGGGGAAGGGGCCCAAGGTTGCACAATTTGAAAAAGAATTTGCTGAGATGGTAGGAGCAAAATATGCAGTAGCTGTTACCAGCGCCACTCACGGCCAAGATCTTGTTTTCAAAGCTATGGGAATAAAAGATGCAGATATTATTAATCCTGCAATTTCTTTTATGACAACTGCTGTTGTTCCATTATGGAATAATTGTACTTCAAATATTGTAGACGTTAGAGAAGTTGATTTAAATATATGTCCTGAAGATGTTAGAAAAAATTTAAAGCCTAATACTAAAGCAATTATTGCAGTTAATCATGCTGGTGTTCCAGCACCAATAAAGGAAATTAGAGAAGTTTATGATGGATTTATATTAGAGGATTGTGCTCATAGTTGTTATTTCCCTGGAGCAGGAAAAAATGGTGATGTAGCTGTTTGGTCATTTCAGGCTGTTAAAACAATGCCTTGCGGAGATGGAGGAATGATCACCACTAATGATAAAGATTTATATGAAAAATTAGTTCCAATGTCATGGCTAGGTATTAGCAGCACATATTCTAGAGTTAATAAAAATGATAACCTAAGCGGAAAACCAGGTTATAGTTGGGATTATGAGGTTGATTTACTTGGATATAAATGCTACATGATTGATATTGTTGCAGCAATTTGCTTAGAACAAATGAAAAAATTACCTAAACATTTAGAAATCAGAAAAAATATTCAGAATATTTACAATAAAGAGCTCAAAGATTATATTCAAACCCCACCATGGAGTGAGACTTGTCAGTATTATTGTGCACGAGTTGCACCAAGTCAACGTGACGATTTAATTGATTATTTAGCGACAAAAAATATTCATACAAGTGTACATTTTAAACCACTTTATTTATATAATGTAGTACGCAAGATGAACCAAAGAAGTTATCAGATTAGTGATAATCAATGGAAGCGTCTTATTAGTCTTCCCTGCCACCCAGGAATGAATAATAATGATATTGATTATGTAATTTATTGGGTTAAAAAATATTTTACAAGATAAAAATGAAAGCTTTTAAAAGAAATAAACCTTTATCTAATAGGAAAGGGATAATTCTTGCAGGTGGCTTAGGTAAGAGATTAAGGCCTCTTACATTTTCAATAAGTAAACAATTAATGCCAGTCTATGATAAGCCGATGATTTACTACCCTCTAAGTACTTTGATGCTTAGTGGGATAAAAGAGATTTTAATTATTACTGTTAAAGAGGATCAAAATGCATTCAAAAGACTCCTTGGAGATGGACAAAAATGGGGTATGAAATTTAATTATGCGGTACAAGATAGACCTGAAGGAATCCCTCAAGCAATTTTAATAGGTAAGGAGTTTATTGGGAATAGTGATATTGCTATTGCATTGGGTGATAATTTATTTTACGGAAATGATTTAATTTCACTTTTATCGTCTGCCAATTCAAGAAAAGTAGGAAGTACAATTTTTGCATATTTAGTAAATGATCCAGAAAGATATGGTGTTGTCCAATTTAGCAATTCTAGAAAAGTAATCAGTATTGAAGAAAAGCCTAAAAAGCCCTTAAGTAAATATGCAATTACAGGCTTATATTTCTATGATAATTCTGTAGTGGAAAGAGCACAAAAATTAAAGTTTTCAGATCGAAAAGAACTTGAGATTACAGCCTTGAATAATATGTACTTAGAAGATGAATTACTTAACGTTGAAATTATGGGTCGCGGATTTGCATGGCTTGATACCGGTACATTTGACTCACTACATGAAGCAGGTTCATTTATAAGAACACTAGAAAATCGCCAAGGACTGAAAGTTGGATGTCCAGAGGAAATTGCATGGAGATTGGGATGGATAAATGATCAAGATTTAAAAAATCTTGCTGACCCATTAACTAAAAGTGGGTATGGAAAATACTTGTTAAAACTTCTAGAAGGGCAAAAGTCTTTAGACGGTATAAGTTAAATAAAATACTTATGAGATTACTTCCTAAATCAATAAAAAATATTCTGGTTACTGGAGGATGTGGTTTTATTGGGGGAAGATTAATAAGAAGATTAATTTTAGATGATAATTTAAATATATTTAACTTGGATAAAATTGGATATGCAAGTGATCTTACAAGTCATAATAAGTATTTGAAAAATATAAGATCTCATCAAGCTAAATATACATTAATTAAAAGTGATCTTTCAAATCTCAAAGATACAAAACATGCTATTAAATTAAGTAATCCAGATATTGTATTTCATTTTGCAGCTGAAAGTCATGTTGATAGATCTATCTCTAACCCAGAAATATTCGTCAAAAGTAATGTTATTGGAACTTTTAATTTACTAGAAGCATTAAAATTTCACTGGGAATCATTATCACCAATTAGAAAAAAAAAGTTTAAGCTTTTACATATCAGTACAGATGAAGTATTTGGCAGCTTAAATTTAAATGATGAATTATTATTTAATGAAAATAGTCCTTATAAGCCTAGTAGTCCATATGCTTCTAGTAAATCAGCGAGTGATCACTTTGTCAAAGCCTGGTATTACACATATGGATTACCCGTAATTATCTCTAATTGCAGCAACAATTATGGGCCGTATCAATTTCCAGAGAAGTTAATACCACTCACAATTTTAAATGCAAAAAATAACAAAGAAATTTCAATTTACGGTAACGGTAATAACATTAGAGATTGGATATTTGTAGAAGATCATATAAATGCTTTACTTCAATTAATTGTTAAAGGCCAAATAGGTGAATCTTATTGTATTGGCGGTGGAGAACAAAAAACAAATAATGAAATTGTTCAAATAATTTGCAGTATTTTTGATGAAATAAAGCCATTAAATGCTCCGCATATTAAATTAAAAAAATTCATAAAAGATCGCCCTGGACATGATATGAAGTACGGAGTAGATAACAACAAAATCACAAATGAAACCGGCTGGAAGCCAACTTACAGTTTTAAACAAGCTATTCGTATAACTATAGATTGGTATCTTAAAAATATCGATTGGTGTAAACAATCTTATAGATAAGATAATAATCAAAAAAATAGATAAGCTATATATATTCAATTATTAATTAATTTCATATATATAGCTTCTAAATCAGAACAATATTTTGAAGATGAAAAATATGGAGATGTCTTTTGGAGATTCAATATTTTTTCTTTTAATAAAAGAAGATATTTTTTATTTGTTGCAATATAATATGCTTTTTCTTCATAGGAATTCAAATTCTCACAAATTAGTTCATTCAAACCAAGTTCATTAAGAATACTAGTAGCTAATCGAGATGCCATCGTATTTCCTGGCATTGTTATTAATGGTAGACCTGTTTTTAGGGCTAGTTGCGTCATAACACCTGAACTAAAGTTAAATGTATCTAATGCAAGGTCAGCACAACTTTGACGACTCATATGATCTCTGATTGATATTTTCTTACTAAAGATTAATCTGTTATTTTCTATTCCTAAATCCTCAGCCGCTATTAATAAATTTGACTTAGAAATTGGATTTGATTCTTTTAACCAAAGACAACTATTATCTACTCTAGATAATAAATTCATCCATATTTTAAACTCTTTATATTGAATTTTATGACTATTAGAAAAACAACAAAAAACAAACGCATTTTCATTTAATCCAAAGTCTGATCTACGAAATATATTATTAGATTGTAATAAAGTATCATCCAATGGTTGTCGAGCATGAGGCATTCTAATTATTTTTTCAGTATAGTTAATTTCCTCTTCAGGTCTTATTAAAGTTCGATCAGCTATTAAATAATCAATAGAGTCATTTCCTGTAGTACCGGGATAGTCTAAATGTTCTATTTGAATAGGAGCAACTCTATGAGAAAAAATTCTTGCCCTATTGTTTTCTGTATATCCCATTAAATCTATTGCAATATCTAAATTATCATTTTTTGCTAAATTCACTATATCTATATCACTTAGATTATTTATATATCTGAATATATCAACACTTTTCTTTACTCTTTCTGTATATTCATCTGAATCATGCTTACCAAAATCATATGCAAAAACTTCAAATTTATCCTTGTTATGTAATTCTATTACTCTGCATAAAAGTACCATACTACTATGGCTACAAAAATTACTTGTGAAATAACCTATTTTGATTTTTTTGTTCTTTTTAGGCTTTATATCTAATGTTTTTACTAAAAAGTTTTCTTTATAATATTTTTTAGCTCTTTTTAAATCTTTTTGAGGATCATCTTCAAGATACCAAAAATAAGAAGGGTTAACAGATTGTTTTTGAAGACCTAAATTATTAAACAAATGATTATTATTTCTAAGATATTTCCAATCACAATTAATTGCTAAATTGTATAAAAATAATCCTTTAGTTGATTCAGACTTGAAACCTAGATCTAATGATTTCTCAAATTCCAATCTAGATAAATCAAATTTCTTTAACGAAAAAAGAATTGATCCAAAGTAAGCATGAGCTTTAGCATAATTTGGTCTTAGTTCTATTGCCTTGCAAGTAATAGTCTCTGCATCTTCTAACTGACCAAGATCTTTTAAAATAACTCCAAGATTTAGATACGCTTCAACTAAGTCTGGATTGTTCTTGATTAATTCCCTAGTAATGCTCTCCGCCTCTTTTAACTGACCGAGACCTTTTAAAATAAGTCCAAGATTTAGATACGCTTCAACTAAGTCTGGATTGTTCTTGATTGCTTCCCTAGTAATACTTTCCGCCTCTTCTAACCGACCGAGATCTATTAAAATACTTCCTAGATTAGCTTGTGCTTCAGCATAATTTGGTCTCAGTTCGATTACTTTTCTTGTAATAGAAACTGCCTCTTCCAATTGGCCAAGATCTTTTAAAATGATGCCAAGATTTGAATTTGCTTCAACTAAATCTGGATTACTTTTGATTAATTCCCTTGTAATGCTTTCTGCCTCTTCTAATTGGCCAAGATCTTTTAAAATGATGCCAAGATTTAAATTTGCTTCAACTAAATCTGGATTATTTTTTATTGCTTCCCTTGTAATGCTTTCTGCCTCTTCTAATCGACCGAGATCTTTTAAGGTACTACCAAGATTAGATTGTGCTTCAGCATAGTTTGGTTTAAGTTTTATTGCTCTCCTAAAAATAGATTCAGCTTCTTTTCTTTCGCCTTTAGCAATTAGAATAGTACCAAGATTATTAAATGCCTTGAAATAATCTGACCTAATCTCAATCGCCTTTCTTACATACATTTCTGCTTCCTTGATTTTCCCAGTATCTTTCAATAATTTTCCAAGATTATTGAAAGATAAGGAACTCTTTGGAAATAGCTGAATTGATCTTTTATATAAAGTAAATGCTTTATTTAAATCTCCTTTTTGGGTACAAATTGTTGCATAGTTCGAGAGAATTCTTGGATCTGTAAATCCCTTTTCTAAAAAATATTGATAATATTTTACAGCTTCGTCTATATTACCTTTAGAATGAAGATTGAGTCCCTCTTTAATAAGTTTTTCTTTAGAAAGATTTAAATCATTATTTTCTTTCCTATTAGAATTTTGAATCGTAAATGTTTTTACATCATATTGATTTTTATTAGATCCTTGAATATCACCAGAGTCTTCCATTTCACTTTTTAAGAAATTAATTTATTCGAATCATACACTTACTCATAGATAATGTAGGATAAATTTAACAAATAACATTTCTAAAATTTATGGAAAATTTCTGGAAATGGAAAAATTTAGAAATTGCATGGCAAGTTGAAGGACAAATTCAATCTTCTCCAATAGCAATAGTTTTAATTCATGGGTTCGGAGCTTCAAAAGAGCATTGGAGATTTAATCAAAAAGTATTAAGTAAACTAGCTCCTTGTTACTCCTTAGATTTAATTGGCTTTGGGAAAAGTAGTCAGCCAATTTCAAGACTTCCATATGAAAAATTTACTCCAAATAGTTTTAATTATTGCTTTGATGAATGGAGCCAACAAATTGTAGATTTTTGTACTCAAATCGTACAGAAGCCAGTCATTCTAATAGGTAACTCAATAGGAGGAGTCATAGCATTAAATGCATCTGAAAAAATATCAACTAAGTGTTCAAAACTTATATTAATAGACTGTGCCCAAAGAACAATGGATGATAAACGTCTCTATTCTCAACCATTAATCATGAGATTCCTAAGACCAGTTGTCAAAGTAATTGTTCGACAAAGATTAATAACTCAAGTTATATTTAAGAACGCTTCTAATCCAACATTTATAGAAAAGATTTTAAAAATTGCATACCCCAGCAAAAATAATATTGATAAAGAATTAATAGATTTATTGTATAAACCTTCTCAAAGGAAGGGAGCTCAAGAAGCTTTTAGGGGCTTTATAAATTTATTTGATGATCACTTGGCTCCTAATTTATTAAAAAGCCTATCTATACCAGTTCATTTAATTTGTGGTGAAAATGACCCATGGGAACCAATTGAAGAAGCAAAAAAATGGCAAAGCAAATTTAGTTGTATTAAATCCTTAGATATAATTATGGGAGCTGGACATTGTCCACATGATGAAAATCCAGATAAGGTTAATCCTATACTAAAAAAAATAATTCAAGAAGCCATGTAAGCTTCAACTGATTCACCAGTTTTCCTTAATCCTCTTAAACCATCTCTCTCTAAATTTCTTACTCTATCTCTGCTAATTCCTAAAACTCTGCCAATACCTGTCAAACTCATTGGGTCATCTCCATCAATACCGTAACGCATTCTTAAAACTCTATTTTGTAGTTCAGGTAACTGTTCTAGCAAAGTCTCTAAATCTCCTTTCATACAATCACTTTCAATTTGTTCTGAAGGCATATCTATATCATTAGAAAGTAGATCCAACAAAATAGTATCTTCGCCGTCACCAATTTTGGTTTCCAAACTCACTGGCTGTCCTGCTCTGCTCATCAAGTCTTTAACATCAGTTTCAGGCAATTCAACATATTCAGATAATTCTTTTAATGTTGGAGTTCTAGAGAGTTCTTGACTTAATTCTCTCTGACCTTTTTTTAATTTGTTGAGCATCTCAGTAATATGAATAGGAAGTCTTATTGATCTACTTTTTTCAGCAATTGCTCGTGTAATGCCTTGACGTATCCACCAATAGGCATAAGTTGAAAACTTGTAGCCCCGAGCAGGGTCAAATTTCTCAACTCCTCTGACCAATCCAATAGTTCCTTCTTGAATTAAATCGAGTAATTCCATATTCCTTTTTGTATATTTCTTCGCAACACTCACTACCAAACGGAGATTTGCTGCAACCATTCTTTCTTTTGCTCTTCTTCCGCTTTTGAGCTTCTTTTTTAATTGGAGAGGAGAAATTCCGGCTTTATCAGCAAAAATCTTAATTTCTGGCTTTTCTCCAAGATCACTCTCAAGTTCAGACTCAAGATTTTCAAGAACCATAAGATCTTGAACTTGTCTCCCAAGAGTTATCTCTTGCTCGTGTGAAAGTAATGGAACTCTTCCAATATCTCTTAAATAAGATCGAACTAAGTCTATGTCTGCTACAGATTTTGAAGCAGAAGCAGATGGATTTTTAGTCTGAATAGCCTCTACCGCAGAAGTCATAGGTTTGTTGAGTTTTGTAAAGCTTACTACTAAGAATTGTAAAGATCAATTAAGTAGGGCTCGGCTTCCCGCACTTTGAGTAGAAACACTCATTCGGCTTCTACGCCAATCTTCCTAGCAGCCAAGAAGCTGTTTTCAAGTAAATCAACACCCCTGCAACATCTGTAGCAGTAGTAATAAATGGAGCAGACATTAAAGCGGGATCTAAGCCCATGCGATCAAACAGTAACGGCAGGGCCGCACCGGCAGTTGCCGCAAGAGTTGTTATAGCAACCAAGCTGATTCCTACAGCTGTAGCTACTAAAGGCCCCTGTCCTTGCCACCAGGCAAAAGGCACAACAAAAACAGCCATCAAAACACCAAGCAAAGCTCCTGCCAATGATTCTTTAGCAATAGCCCTGAAAAGACCAAGTCGTTGAATTCGCTGAGTGCTCAGCCCTCGAATAACAACTGTTGAGCTTTGAGCTCCAACATTGCCACCCGCGCCAATTAAAAGCGGAATGAAAGCAGCTAACAAAACTACTTGCTTTAAAACCTCGTCATTCCTAGCAATAACTTGAGTTGTCAATCCATTAGCGAAAACGAGTACTGCAAGCCAAACGATGCGGCGCCTGGCTACAACAAATAAATTACTCTGAAAATAATCATCTTCATCTCCTGCTTGAACAGCACCCGCAGCGTATATGTCCCTAGTTGCCTCTTGTTCAATAACATCAATAACATCATCAACGGTGACTATGCCAACTAATCTCTTTTCTAGATCCACAACAGGTAGAGCTAAAAAGTCATATCTTTGAATTGCTCTGGCAACCTCTTCTTGATCTGTATCTGTTCTGACATTCACAACCTCTCGTGTCATAACCTCCCCAATAAGCGACTCAGGGTCAGCAACCACTAAATCTCTCAACGACAAAATCCCAGTCAAATGCCTTTCCTTGTCAGTCACATACAGGCTATAAATTGTCTCTGAAAAAGTAGCCCTTTGCCTCACTAGTTTTAAAGCCTGAGAGACGCTAAGAAATTCTTTTAGATCAATAAATTCAGTGGTCATTAATCTTCCAGCTGTTTCAGATTCATAACCCAAAAGTTGAGCAGTTACTCGTCTTTCTTCAGGACTAAGTTCTGCAAGTAAACGCCTTACAACTTTTGCAGGCAACTCATCAAACAAGCGCACTCGATCATCAGGCGACATCTCCTCTACCAAATCAAGAACCTCATTTGATCTCAACCGATCTAAAAGATTTTGTTGAACAGAGGGATCTAAATATTCGTAAACTTCAATTGCTTCATTTTTATTTAAAAGCCTGAAAGCTAAGGCTTGCAAAATCATTGGTAAGGTCCCAATAGCTTGAGCAATATCGACAGGCTGAACAGGACTTAGCAGTGCTTTGACACCATCGTAATTTCCAGCTGAAAGCATTGCTTCTAATTGCTCAGCAACAGCATCAGCGACCAGACTACCGTTAGACAAAGGTTGAGACTCAGTTGATGCCCCTAATTGTTCATTCATACTTAGAGCAACAAGCCTCTGTTATTTTATGGCTAACTTCCATTTTTTATTACTACGATATCCATGTCCGTAAATATCAGCAAAGTTGAGGTCTTATCTTTCGAAAACAAAAAAATAACTTTTGATCATTTCAAAGGGGATGTTTTATTGATTGTTAATGTCGCTAGTAAGTGCGGATTTACCAAACAATATAAAGGGTTACAAAATCTCCAAGATAAGTACGGCTCAAAAGGTTTCAAAGTTTTAGGTTTCCCTTGTAATGACTTTGGCAATCAAGAACCTGGGGAGTTAGAAGAAATCAAAAAATTCTGCTCAATTTCTTATGGCGCAAAATTCCCACTTTTCCAAAAAGTTCATGCAAAAGGAAAAACAACTGAGCCATTTACAACTTTGAATAAAGTCAGTCCAGCTGGAGATGTTGAATGGAACTTTGAAAAATTTCTTATTAATACCAAAGGAGAAGCAATAGCTAGATTTAAAAGTTCAGTAGAACCAGACAGTATGGAGATCACAAAAGCAATTGAAAATTTGTTGGACTAAACACTTGTTTTCTTAGCAACTATATGTCCAAATCCCACAGCAAAAAAACCAATAAATACAAAAAATATTAAATTCAAAACAAATAATTTATATAAACCTTTATTTATAAATTCAAATAACTCGAAAGACAATCCACTGAATGTAGTTAGTGATCCACAAAATCCAAATCCAAAAATCAACTTGTATTTCCTAGAAATATCTAAGGCATTTATAAAACCTATTAAAAAACAACCAATTATATTGACAATAAAAATTTCATCTATTTGCCAACGAAATATAGCAGCAGGAACTGCTGCAATTGAAATCAAAAAATAACTGTTATTTTTAAAAAAATCATACATTTATTGTTTTCCCAAAAAAGAACCTACAGCTAGCGCAATTATTCCCAAAGAGAAAGAAAGAGAAAATAATTTTAACGCTCTAAAAAACTTATTTTGCAAGAATAAATCAAATAGATCATAAATAAAAGTAGAGAAAGTACTCAAGCTTCCTATGAAACCTGTTATAAAAAATAAAGCTAGCTTATAAGAAAAATTATAAGACTCAATACCAGTCAAAATTGATAGTAATAAACCAAGAAAAAAAGTGGCGAGGATATTAATTGTTAAAATGCAAATATCCATACTTAAATTTATTCTTTCAAATTTTTTGTAAATTATAAACCTAGTGTTTGCACCCAATATTGCACCAAAAGAAACTAATAAAATATCTTTCAATTGATCAAAAATTACTGATATTTACCCAACCTTTTTTATAAAAAAATTGATAAAAATCCTGAATGATAACATTAACAAATAACCATTTACCAGTATCATTACTATCCCAAACTTTCATGATATTGACAGGAGTTCCTTCTTTAACCTGAATTAAAATAGATGAGTTATTAGATGCTGAAGAAAGCAAGTTAAATTCTTTCAATGCAATTATTGGCGCACTGGATTGATTCTTTCTATGCTGAATATTTAACTTTTGAGCACCTCCCGCAGGCAATGTGGTTGGAGCAACCAATGCAATACCTAAAAGCCATGTCCATACTATGAAAGTACTAATTAAATTCATCAAATATCTAAAGTAGCAAGATCAAGATCAACACTATGAGTTTCTATAAACTCTCTTCTTGGAGCAACTTTATCACCCATTAGAATTGTAAATATCCTATCAGCTTCAAGAGCATCTTCAATCTCAACTCTTTTCATCATTCTAGTTTTAGGATCCATAGTTGTTTCCCATAATTGTTTTGGCATCATTTCTCCTAAACCTTTAAATCTTTGAATTGTATAATTTGCCTTTTCTCCAAAATTCGAAAGTGTTTTTTGCAAGTCTGATTCGTTATAGCAATAAGTATGATTTTTTCCTCTTTCCACTTTGTATAGGGGAGGACAAGCAATATATATATATCCACCTTCTACAAGAGCCTTCTGATACCTATAAAAAAATGTTAAAAGTAAAGTTCTAATATGTGCGCCATCTACATCAGCATCAGTCATGATTACTACCCTGTGATACCTCAGATTTTTAACTTCGAAATCTTCTCCTTTAATACCTAAACCTAGAGCTGTTATTAAAGATTGAATCTCAGTATTTTTATAGATCTTTGCATCATCAGTTTTTTCAATATTTAGAATTTTTCCTCTCAAAGGTAAAATTGCTTGAAATTTTCTATCTCTGCCTTGCTTAGCAGAACCACCAGCAGAATCTCCCTCAACTATGTAAATTTCTGATTCCGAGGGATCTCTAGAACTGCAATCTGCCAATTTTCCTGGCAATGTAGAACTTTCTAAAACACTTTTTCTGCGTACAAGTTCTCTAGCCCTTCTTGCCGCCTCAGCCGCATTAAAAGCTTGAATTGCTTTCTCTAAAATCAAGTCAATAACACCTGGATTAAATTCTAAATATTGACTAAGAGACTCTCCAACCAAACTATCAACAATTCCACGTACTTCAGTATTACCTAATTTAGTTTTTGTTTGACCTTCAAATTCTGGATCTGGCACCTTGACAGATAGAACAGCTGTTAATCCTTCTCTAATATTTTCTCCTGCTAAATTAGATTCCCCGTCTTTTCTTTTACCTCTTTTCTTTGCAAAAGAATTTAAAGTTCTTGTAAGGACTGTTTTCAGTCCCTCAATATGAGTACCACCATCAATCGTTCGAATATTATTGGCAAATCCTAAGATACTATCTGAGTAAGCATCAACGCACCACTGCATTGCTGCTTCAACTTGAACTCCATCTTTTTCAGAATTTACATAAATAATCTCTTGATGAAGGGAATCTTTTTCTTTAGTCATATATTCTACATATTCTTTAATACCACCCTCATAAAAATAAACTTCCTCATAAGGTTGATGCTCAGAGTTTAAAGACTTCTTTCTCTCGTCACGAAAAACAATCCGTACCCCACCATTCAAATAAGCTAGCTCTCTGAGTCTTGAAGATAGTATTCCATATTCAAAAGATATTCCATCTGTAAAAATTTGACTATCAGGTTTAAAACAAACCGTAGTACCAGTAATGTCTTTTTCTGCTTTCGAAAGATTTTCAGATTTTAAACTGCCGATTGATGCGCCTCTTTCGAACCTCTGAAAATGAACTTTTTGCTGCCTTCTAACTGTTACTTCAACCCATTCACTTAAAGCATTTACTACTGAAATCCCAACACCATGCAAACCTCCAGAGACCTTATAACCTCCGCTGCCAAATTTTCCTCCAGCATGCAAAACAGTTAGAACTGTCTCAAGAGCACTTTTACCCGTTCTAGGATGAATATCAGTTGGAATGCCACGCCCATTATCTGAAATAGATGCTGATCCATCCTCAGAAAGCAAAATTGTGATTTGATCACAGTGTCCAGCAAGAGCCTCGTCAACAGCATTATCGACAACTTCATATACGAGATGATGAAGCCCTTTAGACCCAGTTGAGCCTATATACATCCCAGGCCGCTTTCTTACAGGCTCTAAGCCTTCAAGAACTTGGATCTGCTCAGCACCATAGGCCGCTTGAACTTTTGAATCTTTACTCATTCGGATAGAAGCAAACAGGCAAGGTTGTCTTTGATACGAGCATTAGTTGAAACCTTTCCCGAAATTTCAATTTAACATTGGTCTTAAGGAAAGTCTCAGGAAAAATTTCAAAACCAAATCAAAAAATCTAATTTCATGCAATTACTGCTAATAAACCTCCTGAAAGAAAATCATGCAACCCAATAACAAGCCACTTGTCATAGCCATTATGGGCCCAACTGCAAGTGGTAAAACGGCACTAGCGATTGATATTGCAAAAAAAATCAATTCGAATATTCACAATGTCGATTCTCGCCAAATTTATCTTGATATGGATATTGGTACTGCAAAGCCAACAGCAGCTCAACAAAAACAAGTACAACATTTTCTAATTGATCTTTGCTCGCCAGCTAAACCGATTAATCTTCATGATTTTCAATCCATTGCAAGAGCATCTATGGATAGAGAATTGAAACAAAAAAAAGTAACTTTAGTTGTAGGAGGAAGCGGATTATATGTTCAAGCTTTAATTGGAGGACTTAATCCTCCTGCGGTGCCACCTCAAAAATTCTTAAGAACTCAGCTTGATAAAATCCACAAAACAGAAAGACATAATTTATTGAAATGTTGTGATCCTGTTTCTGCCAATAAAATTCATCCAGAAGACTCAATAAGAACAATTCGTGCTTTAGAGGTTTTTTATGCCACAGGAAACATGTTTTCCAAACAGAAACATTTAAAACCTTCTCCTTGGAGAGTTTTAGAACTAGGGTTAAATCCTAATAATTTAACCAAAAGAATCCAACACAGAACTGAAAAAATGTACAAAAATGGGTTAATAGAGGAAACTAAGGGATTGCTAAGTCAATACGGAAATGATTTACAGTTGCTTAAAACTATTGGTTATGATGAAGCAAGATCTATTATTAATGGAAAGACTAATTATGAGGAGGCTTTAGAAATAACAGTAAAACGAACATGCCAATTAGCCAAAAGACAAAAAACTTGGTTTAGAAATAAACATAATCCTAAATGGCTAAATGATGAAAATCAATTATCAGAAGCTTTAGCTTCTATCTATGAGATTTTAAGTTGACGGATTCATATATACTTAGAATCGCTTAAAAGGTACTTTCCACCTCAATTAATTACTGAATGCCACCACGTCCTCGTTTTGATCGTCGCGCTCCAGAAAGAGAGCTTCCCAACATTAATGAAAGAATCACCTATTCGAGCTTGAGGGTTGTTGATTCAGATGGAACACAACTTGGTGTCATAAGCCGAGAAGAAGCATTAGAGGTTGCTAAAGACAGAGAGCTTGATCTTGTTTTAGTAAGCGAGAAGGCAACCCCTCCAGTATGCAGAATAATGAATTATGGGAAATTTAAATTCGAGCAAGAAAAAAAGGCAAAAGAAGCTAAGAAAAAATCACATCAAACAGAAGTTAAAGAAGTAAAAATGAGATACAAAATTGATCAACACGATTATCAAGTTCGTATTAGCCAAGCTACTAGATTCTTAAAAGCTGGGGACAAGGTTAAATGTACGGTTATTTTCAGAGGTCGAGAAATTCAACATACTGCTCTAGCTGAAAATCTATTGAAAAGAATGGCTAAGGATCTCGAAGAGAAAGCAGAAGTTCAGCAATCTCCCAAAAGAGAGGGCAGAAATATGATTATGTTTTTAACACCCCGTAAAACCCCATTATTAAAGAAAGAGGCAGAGACAACTGAACCCAAAAAAGCCTTAAGAACAATAAATTAAATTAAATAAACTTGTCGTTGGACAAACAAATAATTGTCACTAGCCATTCTATTTATTAATGTAGCCACATTCACACCTGTCCTATAAGCGAGTGAGATTCCACATACAACAGGAAAGTGAAATCCCTGCCTCAAGTCAATTATATAACCAAATTTGCTTTGCCATTGCAGCAAGGCATTATCCACCTGGACACAGACTGCCTAGTACTAGGCAACTTGCGATGCAAACTGGATTACATCGAAACACTATTAGCAAAGTTTATAGACAACTAGAAACAGATGGAGTGGTAGAGGCCATTGCAGGGTCAGGTATTTATGTTCGTGATCAACAAAAACAAAAAGATATAAGAAGTAACTCCCAATCAATACGTAATAAAGGTATCAAAGATGTAGATCATGAAGTTCGTAAAAGTATTGATGAACTTTTAAACTCAGGATGCACCCTTCAACAAACAAGAGAATTGTTTACACGAGAAATAGATTGGAGGCTGAGATGTGGAGCCCGCTTACTCGTTAGCACGCCTAGAGAGGATATAGGGGCTTCATTGCTTATTGCAGAAGAATTAGCTCCTCATTTAGATGTGCCAGTTGAAGTTGTTCCCATGGAAGAACTTGAAAATGTACTAGAAAGTTCAAGTAAAGGGACAGTCGTAACTAGCAGATATTTTTTACAACCTTTAGAAGAATTAGCCAAGCGTCATAAAGTACGAGCAGTGGCTGTAGATCTAAGTGATTTTCAGAAAGAACTAACCATTTTAAAAAAGTTACGCTCAGGAAGTTGTGTAGGGATAGTAAGTATTAGCCCAGGAATACTTAGAGCAGCAGAAGTAATTTTACACAGTATGCGTGGTAATGAAATACTTTTGATGACTGCTAATCCTGACGTAGGAAGTCGTCTAATTGCCTTATTGAGAGCAGCTAGTCACGTAATTTGTGATAGTCCCAGCTTGCCAGTGATTGAACATACTTTGAGGCAAAATAGATCCCAATTAATGAGAATGCCACAAATACATTGTGCGCAAAAGTATCTAAGCGAGTCTACAATTGAAGAATTGAGTAAAGAGATTGGCCTGCTCGAGTAAAAACATTGCATGTTAAATCAATGTTTAGATCACTAAGATCCGATTTTGCAATAATCAAAGAAAGGGATCCAGCTGCAAAAGGTATTTGGGAAATAATATTTTGCTATCCGGGCTTTCAAGCACTAGCAATGCATAGGATTAGTCACAGACTATGGAAATATAATTGTCCGCTTATACCAAGGTTTTTAAGTCATATCACTAGATTTTTTACAGGTGTTGAAATTCATCCAGGTGCAAGGATTGGTAAAGGTGTTTTTATAGATCATGGAATGGGTGTAGTAATTGGAGAAACTAGTGAAATAGGCGATAGATGCTTGCTATATCAAGGTGTAACTTTAGGTGGTACGGGGAAAGAGGGCGGAAAAAGACATCCAACTCTTGAAGCTAATGTAGTTGTGGGTGCCGGAGCAAAAGTACTAGGAGGAATCTCCGTAGGAACAAATACAAGGATTGGAGCAGGATCAGTTGTCGTAAAAAATGTTGACGCAAATTGTACTGTTGTAGGAATTCCGGGACGAATAGTGCATCAAAGTGGAGTAAAAATAAATCCTTTAGCTCATTCTGCGCTTCCAGATACTGAAGCAAACGTTCTTCGAAATCTAATGGAAAGAATTGATAAATTAGAAAGTGATATTCTAGGGCTACAAGATGTAATAGTTAATATGAGAACTAATAAGAAAAAAAAAGAAATTATCATCGGAGAATCTCAAAACATTAGAGATAAAGAAATTATAGAATTCTTAGGGGATGATTGAAACAAAGAAAGCAGTTAATCTAAAATGTATTTTATCTTTCATTTAGAGTAAAAAAGGTAATCTTTTGCTCTCCAAATTAAGAATTTTAATAGTTACAAAAAGTCCAATTACATTTAAGAAGAATAATAACATTGAATGCGCATAGTTTATGTAACCGTTGATTATACTCATTCTAATAGGATCTAAAATCTGATAAATGAAGTTTAAATTTGTTATCCACTCTAATGAACCTAAACTTTCTTTTCTATATAATATTGGTGATGTCAAGAAAACTAATTGAAGTACTATAGGAACCAATTGTGCGATATCCGTAAAACGAACACTAATAAGACATATGATGACGGGGAACCAATATATAAATACAAACAAATTCAAGAAAGGCAACCATGAATAAATCAACAAGTTATTTATCAAGTTAAATTTTAAAAAAAGGAAAACAATGAATACCAATATAAATGATTGAATAAAAGTCTGCAATTGGAAAGACCATTCCTCTAAAGTATAAAAAATAGGCTTAAGATTCATATTCTTTATATTTGATGAATTATGTGCAAATAGATTGGGTGCATTAGAAATAGATGAACTAATTGTATTCCAAATAACCAAACCAAATCCTAAATATATAAAATAAGACCGAAAGTCTTCAACTGAAAAAACTGTACCGTAAACAATTCCTAGAGTTCCAATAGATAATAAATTTGAAAAACCCAGCCAGAAACTGCCAAGAGTAGTTCTAGCGAACCTCGCTCTTGATCTTGAGGTGGCTGTATACCACCAAGCTTTTCTAGTTTTAAAAGCAAATTTAAAATTATCCAATAACATTTTTACGATAATAATCATGCGTATGATAGTAATTCAAGGCAGCATCTAAAGGGCCATCATATGCAATTGATCCATGACTAAAAACAATGCCTCTATTACAAAACTGTTTTAAAAGCTCTTCAGAATGACTAGCTAGAAATAAAGTTGCTGCGGATTCCATAAATTGTTTCATTCGCTCCTCTGCTCTATCACAGAAATCCGCATCACCAGTTCCAAAACCTTCATCTATTGCCAAACAATCGTGAGGACTGGAAGTAAGAATTGAAAAAATCAATCTTGCAGACATGCCTTCACTATAGGTTTTGATAGGTAGCGAAATATATGAGCCAAGGCCGGAAAACTCAATAATTTCATTTAAGAAAAATTCAAAGCCTTCCAAACTATGATTTTTGAGTAAATAATGTGCCTTACAAGCATCAATCCCAGAGAGTTCTGCACTAGTAAGAAAAGTCTTTTGAAGCATTGGATACACTTCAACTAGAACGTTAATATTGCCAGTAGTAGGTAAATAAATACCTGAAATTAGCCTTAAAAAACTACTTTTCCCAGAGCCATTATGACCAATCAAGCCAACCCTTTCACCTTTCATAATAGTCAAATTAATATTATTTAGAGCGATAATATTAGTTCTATTTTTTGATTGATCTAATGCTCCTCCTGTAATATTAATTACTTTCTTTGCAAATCTCTTGGTAATTGATCTACTCTCAAGCTGATAAATAGGTATAGAAAGGGAAAGATCTTTAATCTTTATGGCTGGTTTTGTCAGCAAATTTATTGAAGAATCAGATAACGAAAAAATAACATTTTCTACCTCTTCAACAGAGGGTGGATCATCACATATATGATTAAGAAAATTAGATACTCTAATAAATGAGTTGCCTGATATCCACGGAGATATTGAATCGGGTTTGTATAAATTGATCAAAGTAATACTTTTACTTATTTGATTAGTAAATAGTTCTGCAGCCAAAGTTTTATTTTGTAGTATCTTTAAATCCTTTTTTTCTTGATCAGGGTTAACTGAATAAGATTTACTACTTAAGGAAATTAATTCATATGCGATATCTGAAATTTGGCAGTTATTACTATTGATCATCTCCATCCAATAATTCAAACCTTCAAAATCTGCCTTCCTATTAAATAGATTTAAATATAATTTATTAATCTTAAATTCAAAAGATTTATCATGAGAAATATATTTTATATACTCATCTTGCCTAGATAACTCATTAGATATTTCTCTTAAATTTAGAGATTCTTTAGAGCGGGAGAGCCAATAATTTATCCCAGATGGATCACCAGGTCTTCCAAAATATGCGACATATAATTTTTGCAACTGATCAGATTCAACATTAATCATATTGATATATTAAATAGTTAAATTTATGCTTCCACTGTCTTTTGGGCTGGTTGAAACATAAACATAGAATAAATCACATTTCTTCTCATATTTATCATCATATCTAAAAACATATCATAACCTTCATTTTTGTATTCAATCAAAGGGTCTTTTTGTCCATAGCCTCTTAAGCCAACTGATTCTCTTAAGGAATCCATAGACTGCAAATGCTCCCTCCAAAGCGTATCTAATTGCTGAAGTATAAAGAATCTCTCAGCTTGTCTCATTATTCCTGGATGAGTTTGTTCTACTTGAGCTTCCTTAATATCGTAAGCATTTCTTAGCTGCTCTTTCAAAAAATCTTTTAATTCATCTTTATTTAAACCAAGTAAATCCTCAGGTTTTAGATCTTCTAATAAATAGATAAATTCTTTCACTTTAGATACTAAATTTAATAAGTCCCACTCTTCCGGTGGTAAGTCTTCATTAACGTACGCTTCAACTATCTCTTCCATAGTTCTTTGACCATATCCAATAACTTGAATTTTCAACTCTCTACCCTCTAATACTCTTCTTCTCTCTGAATAAACTGCTTTTCTCTGATTATTCATTACTTCATCATATTCAAATATTTGTTTTCTAATATCGTAATAATAAGTTTCTACTTTTTTCTGAGCACCTTCTAAAGAACGAGTAAGCATTCCGGACTCGATGGGCATATCTTCTTCAACACGAAAGGCATTCATAAGTCCAGCTACTCTATCTCCTCCAAATATTCGTAATAAATTATCTTCTAATGATAAAAAGAAACGGGTACTGCCCAAATCTCCTTGTCTACCAGCTCTACCTCTTAATTGATTATCTACTCTCCTTGATTCATGTCGTTCAGTTCCAATGACATGCAGACCACCAACCTTACGAACATTAGCTTCCTCCTCGTTTAAAACCTCTTCATATTCTTTCTTTATTAGTTGAATTGCACTTCTTAGTTCCTCTATATTTTGATCCTTTGTAGGTGTTTTTTCCGCTGCAGTAGCAATATAATCTTCAAGTTCAATCGAACTTAAAGCTCTATCTCCCCATTCTTTAACTAATTTTGAAGCTAATGAAGCTAATTTTTGATCTGTATCTTCACTCAGTAAAACAGGGAAAATATTTTGACAGACTATTGATTGGATTTTCTTGGAAGCTTTGGTACTCGAATGTTGATCCTCCTTAAATCCAGACGCCTGAGAATTTCTTTGCAGAGGCATAGGGGGTTTATGTCCCTCCTCTGGCTTAACTAAACGAGAGCTAAGAATTTCTTTTATTTTTAATCTAGCCATATAATCACTGTTGCCACCAAGAATGATATCCGTTCCTCTACCAGCCATATTAGTAGCAATTGTCACAGCACCTGATCTCCCTGCTTGAGCAACTATTTCAGCTTCTCTTTCAACATTTTCAGGCTTTGCATTTAATAAATTATGTGGGATTTCCTGTTCTGATAAAAGGCTACTTAGCAACTCACTCTTCTCAACACTAGTAGTACCAACAAGAACTGGCCTCCCTTTTTTATGAATACCAGCAGTTTCTTTAGCTACGGCTCTCCATTTTGCTGATTCAGTTTTAAATACCTGATCAACCCAATCTTCTCTAGAAACTTTGCGATTGGTAGGAATAACAGTAGTCTCTAATTTATATGTTTTTTCGAATTCAACTTCTTCGGTTTTTGCTGTTCCTGTCATTCCTGACAATCTAGGATATAGAAGAAAGAAATTTTGATATGTAATTGAAGCCATAGTTTGAGTCTCAGGCTGAATAGGAAGATTTTCTTTCGCTTCAATTGCTTGATGTTGTCCATCACTCCATCTTCTTCCAGGCATTACTCGGCCAGTAAATTCGTCGACAATGACAGCTTCTCTATCTCTGACTATGTAATTAACATCTTTGACAAAAAGCTCCTTAGCCTTTAATGCATTTGTTACGTAATGAGCCCAAGGATCTTTAGGATCGAATAAATCTTGTACTTTCAGAAGTTTTTCGGTTTTCGCAAAACCTTCGTCAGTAAGGATGCAACTCCTTTGTTTCTCGTCAACCTCATAATCACCCTCTGGATCAATTCCATCTTTACTAGTATCTAAAGCCCGTTTTAAATTTGAGACTACTTGAGCTGCTCTTTGGTATTTTTCTTGCGGTCTCTCTACTTGTCCAGAAATAATCAGAGGAGTTCGAGCTTCATCTATCAAAATCGAGTCAACTTCATCAATAACACAATATTGGAAGTCTCTTTGAACAATTTCTGATCTATCAGCTGCCATGTTATCTCGCAAATAATCAAACCCAAGCTCAGAATTAGTTGCATAAGTAATATCGCACTCGTAATTTTTTTTTCTTTCCAAAGGTGACATTGTTTGTTGCACCAAACCAACGCTTAAGCCAAGAAAACGATGTATCTGTCCCATCCATTCGGCATCTCTTCTTGCTAAATAGTCATTCACAGTAACGACATGTACTCCTCTTCCAGTAAGAGCATTTAAGTAACTGGGCAGGGTCGCTACCAATGTTTTTCCCTCTCCAGTTTTCATTTCGGCTATTTGTCCTTCATGAAGCACCATGCCGCCAATTAATTGGACATCAAAATGCCTCATTCCCAAAACTCTTTTCGAAGCTTCACGCACCACGGCAAAAGCTTCTGGTAGTAAATCATCCAAGAGAGAAAGTTGTTCTTTTGAAGACAAATTTTCAAGTCTTGATCGAAACTCACCTGTACGAGCTCTTAATCCTTCGTCACTTAAAGAAATTAAATCCTCTTCAAAAATATTCACATCGGACACAAGAGGAGTAAATCTTTTAAGCTTCCTCGTATTGGGGTCACCTAGTAAATTCGCAAACATGTATATCTATGGTGTTCAAGATATTGTATTATATTATTTATAAATATAGGACTAGTAAAAAATTAAATATATTTAATTGAGAAATTAATCAATTAAAACTTTTATTTATAAAAAAATAAATTAAAGACCTGGCTTCTTATGAAATTAATTTATTATTCATTTGACTTTAGTAATCTCACAATAGTTCATCAAAAAACTCTAATACAGTATTATTCTAATAGCTACGATAAATTGAAAGGGTGAGTCAAAGCAAAACTGCACTTATCACAGGCATAACAGGTCAAGATGGGAGCTATCTAGCAGAACTTTTACTGAAAAAAAAGTATCAAGTTCACGGAATCATTCGACGTTCGAGCCAAGAGAATACACAGCTACTAAATGAAATAATAAATACTCAGGAAAGCAATCTCAGTCTTCATTATGGTGACTTAACTGATAGCACTAATATTTTAAGGATTATTCAAGAGATACAGCCTGATGAAATCTATAATTTAGGCGCCCAAAGTCATGTGAAAGTTAGTTTTGAAGTTCCAGAATACACGGCTCAAACTGATGCCTTAGGAGCGCTGAGGATTCTCGAAGCGGTAAGAATACTTGGATTAGATAAAAAAACAAGAGTTTATCAAGCAAGTACCTCTGAATTATATGGTTTAGTACAAGAAATCCCTCAAACAGAAAAGACAGGGTTTTATCCAAGGAGTCCTTATGCTATAGCTAAATTATTTGCATATTGGACAACAGTTAACTATCGAGAGTCATATGGAATATTTGCTTGTAATGGCATTCTTTTTAATCATGAATCACCCAGAAGAGGAGAAGCTTTTGTTACCAGAAAAATTACTAAGGGGCTCGCAAGAATTGACCAAGGTCTTCAAGATTCTCTTTACATGGGAAATATTGATTCACTAAGAGACTGGGGTCATGCAAAAGATTATGTAGAAATGCAATGGCAAATGCTTCAACAAAAAGAACCTGATGATTATGTTATTGCAACTGGCAAGCAATCATCAGTAAGAGAATTTATAGAACTTTCGGCAAAAAAACTTAATTGGGGGGGGATTTCATGGGAGGGATCGGGAGTAGATGAAGTTGGAAAAAGAATTGATTCAGGAGAGACGGTTATAAAAATTGATCAAAAGTTTTTTAGACCATCAGAAGTTGAAACACTATTGGGAGATGCAACAAAAGCATTTAAAAAACTCCAATGGAAGCCAAAAATAACTTTAGAGGATTTAGTATCAGAAATGATTGAGCACGATTTAAATAGAGCAAAAAAAGAAAAATCGTTCAATCAAATATCTACATAAGCATAAATTATTTATTTGATTTAATCTAAATCGATGGCATTTGATTTTAATTTATTATTATTAGATACAAGCATTTCAGAACATGCAGAGAAAGTAAGCCAAAACAATATAGATGAAGAAATAACCTATTATATTGATAATAATATTGGCTGGAACTATCTAGATAGATATTATAATTCAACTGGAAGATGGATAACATTAGATGATGATATAAGAACCTTTAGCATTGGACATAGCAATCACATTAAAGATGAAATTCGTAAATTATTCATACAAATTGATGAATTGATTGATTTAGATTTTAAAGAAATGTCTCATAACAATGGTTCAGAGATTGATATCTACTGTATTAATTACTCATCAAATATGGAGGAAGATGCAGTCGGCCAAGCAATCCCACAAGATTCAAATAGTGGTGCATGGTGGGAGTTATTATGGAAAAAAACTGATTCCAATAAAACTCTAAATAATTTAGATAAGAATACTATTATTCATGAAATTGGACATGTACTAGGACTTTCTCACCCGAATAATGATCCCTTTAATCAAAAATGGAATACTCAAGACACGGTAATGTCATACAACAAAGGAGATGAGGAATGGAATCCATGGTTCTCAGAAGGTGATATTAAAGCTCTGATTAGTTTATGGAAAAGAGAAGATGACTTAGGATATATAAACTTCAATGGAAAAAGTTCAGATTATAAATTTTACAAAAATGAAGATACTTACTCTATCAAAAGTGAAATTGGTCTTGAAGATATTAGTAAAATAGAAACTATTAATTTCTCTGATAAAAGCTTATCTTTAACGTACGATATCAAAGAGGTTTTCAATCAAATAATTGGAATTGATGATATTACTGGAAAAATATATAGACTTTATAATGCAGCATTTGCAAGATTTCCTGATAATGGTGGATTAAAATATTGGATAAATAATCATCAATCAAATATAGATACTTATCGACAAATAAGCCATGCATTCATACAATCAAAAGAGTTTATAAGTTTGTATGGAGAAAACAGTTCAAACGAAAATTATATCAATAAATTATATTTAAATATTTTAAATAGAACTCCAGACAATGATGGAAAAAATTATTGGATGGGACAACTAAACCTAAACCTAGAGTCTAGAAGTGAGATTCTTATGGGATTTTCAGAGTCTCAAGAGAATAAAAGTATTTTTTCAGAGGAGACAGGGATCACATAATAATATGTATTATGTGCAAAAACTAAATTTACACATAATAAAAACCGTGAAAAAAAGCTAGGTCTCTGTGATAAAATGAAAATCCACTTGTAAAACACAAAGTAAAATGGCAAAAGTTACTATTGACAATAACGAATATGAGTTAGATTCTCTTTCACAAAAAGCGAAAGATAATATTGCTACTTTGCAATTTGTTCAGGCTGAGTTAAATAGACTGCAAGCCCAAATAGCAGTTTTCAAAACTGCTGAAGTATCTTATGTCGCTGTTGTCAAACAAGAAATAGAAAATAGTGATAACTAAAAATGGAGCTTCCAAGTTTTTTATCAAAAGAAACAAATTATGAATTACATGATTTAGGTTTTCTCCAAGAGATAATAAAAGGTATTGTAGTAAGGAACATAATTAAAGATATTCATATAGAAAAAGCTAAAATTGATGAGAATATTAATAATTTTTGTAAATCAAATAAAATTGAAATTGATAAATATGATGAGTGGCTAATAAAAAACTCTTATTCTAAAAAATCTATGGAAATAAAATTAACAGCAAGTGAACGAATTCAAATATATTCAAAAGATAATTTCAATGCAAAAGTAAAAGCAAGGTTTCTAGATAAAAAAAACTACTTAGACAAAGTAGTATATAGTTTAATAAGAGTAAAAGATTATTACAAAGCGAAAGAACTACATATGAGAATTTCCGAAGGGGAAGCAGATTTTGGTGATATTGCTTCTGAGTTTTCTGAAGGACCCGAAAGCCTTACCAGAGGGATTGTAGGACCTGTAGAACTAGGATCTTCACATCCATTATTATTGCAAAAATTAAAATCTTTAGGAAAACATGAGCTATATTCAGATATTATAGAAATTAATAATTGGCATTTAATATTGAGATTAGAAAATCATATACCTAGCAAGCTAGATGAAAATATGGAATCTTTTATGCAAAAAGAATTATTTGAAGAATATATAACTTCAGAGTCAAAGACTATATTAAATAATCTTTTTGAAAAGGGATTAATATAAATGAATTCTATAAAGGAAATATTAATACAAGTAGAAGGATTTAATAACCTAAGTGATGATATATATGAAAAAATTTCTTCTTCATGCAAAATCTTATCTTATAAAATTGGCTATCAAATTTTATTATCTGAAGTCATTCCAGATAATATCTTAATTATTTTAGAAGGTGAAGCCAGATTAATAGGCACAAATAAGGGAATTAAGACAACTATTCTTAAATTAAAATCTGGTCAAATAATTGGACTTGCATCAATCCTAAGGGCTAAAGGATGTGAAAATATTTCTGCCTCTGAAGATACTAAAGTTTTATCAATACCTGTAAAAACTTTTCTTGATATATACCAAAGCGATGAATCTTTTCAAAGTTGGTGTAATAATTATGTAAGTCCAGCTGAAATACTTTCATTAACCGAAGAACTCATTAAGCAATCACCTAGATCAGATATTAATATTAGAGCCGCCTTTCAAATAATTTTTAAAAATTGTAACCTAATTCTTGATAAGATAATCTCTGATAATTCAAAAGAAAGTCAGTATATATATTTTTTAAGTAGTGGAGGAGTAAATAATAAAGAATCTTGGGATACTCTAAATGAGGATGAAAAACTTGAAACAAGAAGTTTTTCTCCTGCTCGTATATTCAAATTACCTTTGAATATTTATAATGAGTTTTATAATATGTCTGAAAGAAATAATAATAAAGAAATTAACAAGGAATATGATAAAAAAATAGAAGATGCGCCAGTATCACCATCCGCTATTTCTATTGATATTGGGCAATACGATCCAAAACAAAGTTTTAAATTAATTACTGCTAAAGGTCCAATTCAAGAGTCTCTAGCTTGTTTACAAATGTTAGCCAGCTTCATGGACATTCCTTTTAGGAAAGACTCCATTGAAAAGATTTTGAGAGATGAAATTCGAAGAGGGAAGCAACCATCAATATATCTTATAGGTTCAATTTGTAGATTACTTGGACTTCAGGCTAACGGAGGCATTATTGATTCAGAATTCGGCACACGCTTACAAGTACCTTCAGTGATTGGATGGAAAGGTAGTTTTGCGATAGTTAAAGAAAGTTCGTCAAAGGGAATAATAATTGCATCACCGGTTTCAGGCATTATTGAAATTAAAGCAGAAGAAATAATTAATGAATTCCCAGAAGGGATTCAACTTCTGTTAATAGAAAAAAGTATATCTACTCCAAACAATAAATTTGGAATTAATTGGTTTTGGCCATCACTTAAAAAATATAAAAATGTTTTATTCCAAGTATTAATTGCTTCTTTTGTTGTTCAACTTTTCGGATTAGCCAACCCTCTACTAATACAAGTAATTATAGATAAAGTAATTTCTCAAAGAAGTCTTGATACACTGCAAATACTTGGAATAGCCTTAGTTGTTGTAACAATATTAGGCGGAGTAATTGGCAGTTTGAGATCATTTTTATTCACGGAAACAACAAATAGAATAGATATGAGATTAGCCTCAGAAGTAATTGATCATCTTCTAAGATTGCCACTTGGTTATTTTGATAATCGTCCAGTTGGTGAGCTTGGGAGCAGAGTAGCTGAATTAGAAAAAATCAGAAATTTTCTCACTGGCCAAGCTTTAACTACCATTTTAGATGCAGCTTTTTCTGTGATTTATATCGTTGTCATGTTGATTTATAGCTGGCTACTTACTCTTATTTCATTAGCCGTTATCCCCATTCAAATTGGATTAACTCTTCTTGGTGCCCCACTTTTTAGAAGACAAATCAGAGAAGTCGCAAAAGAGAATGCTAAAACCCAAAGCCATCTTGTTGAGGTTCTTACTGGTGTCCAAACTGTAAAAGCACAAAATGTAGAAACTGTGAGCAGATGGAAGTGGCAAGATCTTTACACACAATACATATCTAGGACTTTTGAAAAAACTATCACTGGCGTTGGGCTAAGCGAAACTAGTAAAGTTCTTCAACAACTTTCTCAATTAATGGTCCTATGGGCAGGTGCTTCTTTAGTTCTTGCAGGAGAACTATCTTTAGGTCAATTAATTGCATTTAGAATAATCTCAAGCTATGTCACTCAACCACTTTTAAGGCTTAGTACTATTTGGCAAAATATACAAGAATTAAAAGTCTCATTCGAGAGACTGGCAGACATAATTGACACCCCTCAAGAATCCAATGAAGCTGATAAAGCAAATATCCCTATTCCTAAAGTTTCAGGAAAAGTAAAATTTGATAATGTATCATTTGCCTTTAATCCCAGCAGTCCATATGTTTTAGAAAATATAAATTTAGAGATAGAAGAAGGAACGTTTGTTGGAATTGTAGGTCAAAGTGGAAGCGGTAAAAGTACTTTAATGAAGCTTCTACCTAGACTTTACATACCTAATCGAGGAAGAATAATCGTTGATAATTACGACATCAACAAAGTAGAGTTATATTCATTAAGACGACAGATAGGAATAGTCCCTCAAGACCCACTTTTATTCTCTGGGACAGTTAGCGAAAATATTGCTCTTTCTAATCCGGAGGCATCAAGTGACGAAATTGTTGAGGCTTCAAAAAACGCAAATGCTCATGACTTTGTTATGGATTTACCAAATGGATATAGTAGTGATGTTGGAGAGAGAGGATCAGGGCTTTCTGGAGGTCAGCGCCAACGTATCGCAATTGCTAGAACACTTTTATCAAAACCAAATTTATTAGTTTTAGACGAGGCTACAAGTGCATTGGACTATGACACTGAGAATAGGGTTTGTTCTAATCTTCGTAGTTCATGCAAAGGGATAACCGTTTTCTTCATTACTCACAGATTAAGTACGATAAAGAACTCAGACATTATTATTATGATGCATCAGGGATCAATAGCAGAGAAAGGAACCCATGAAGAATTGATGAAGTTAAAAGGAAGATATTTTGCTCTATACCAACAACAAGAATCTTAATGAAAAATAATTTACTGCAAAAAACTAAAAATCTTTTTAATGAAAATGTTAAAAGTTATTTTGTCACCAATAATTTATTAGAAAAAGCTCAAGATCTGTATAATAAAAATATTAAAAATCACTTTGTCTTCAATAATAATTTATTTCAAAAAACTCAAGATCTTGTTGAAAAAAATATCAAAAATAATTCCCAGGATGTCTTATTAAAACAATCTCCTTTTTGGGCTAGATCAATCACTTGGACATTAATAGGAGGGACATTTTTTGGAATTGCCTGGTTGAGTTTTGCTAAAACTGAAGAAATAATTATTGCACAAGGAAAATTAGAACCAATTAAAAAAGTAATTGATGTTCAAATGCCAATTGAAGGAATAATTACAAAAGTACTTATTAAAGAAGGAGAGCAAGTTAAAAAAGGTCAAAAACTGATTCAATTAGATACTGAAACTTCAAAAAGCAAATTAATAAGTCTCGAAAAAAGTCTAGAAATTAACAGTCTTATTCTTGACAAACTCAAAGTATTAAAAGAAGAGGGGGCTGTTTCGGAACTGCAATATTTACAACAACAGCTTAAATTAACTGAATTGAAAAGCGCAATTACTGCAGAAAAAGTAATTTTAAAATACCAAAATATTATCTCCCCTTCAGATGGGATAGTTTTTGATTTAAAACCAAGTGGCCCAGGTTTTGTAGCAAGGACAAGTCAACCAATTTTAAAAATAGTACCCTTAGATAATTTAAAAGCAAAAGTTGAAATAGATAACAGATCAATTGGTTTTGTTAGTGTCAATAAAAAAGTTGATATCAGTATTGACTCATTTCCATCAAATGATTTTGGTGTTATTCAAGGAAAAATTAGTAGTATTGGATCTGATGCACTACCTCCGAACCCATCACTGGGTTTAGGTTATAGATTTCCTGCAAATATAGAAATGAGCTCTCAATTCATTAAACTGACAGATGGAAGTCAACTCCCATTACAGCCAGGGATGAGTCTTACAGCTAATATTAAATTGAGAAAGGTAAGTTATCTACAACTTCTTTTAAATACTTTTCAAGACAAGGCAGATTCACTAAGAGCACTTTAATTACTCAAAAGGATATTCATAGAATAGAATCATTCAAATTAAAATTTATAATGGATAAACAAAAGAAATTTTCTCTAGAAAATATAGATATTCAATATAAAGAATGGTTTAGACCAGGAATGGGTACAGAAAATGTAGGACCTTTTCTGCAATCTCTTATTGGATTAACTAGACCACAAAGAATTCTTGAAATCGGGGTAGGTTACACTACACCATTTTTAATAGAAGGAATAAATAAAAATAATAAATTCTGGGTAGAAGAAATAAATGCAAATAAAAAATATGTAGAAGAAACTATTTATAAATATGATCCGAAAATGGTAATCATTGATGATAATTCGTTAGGTCAATCAGTTGGAGAAAAGATAAAGAATAAATTAGAAAGTTGTTCTTTCCTAGAGATAGTTGAAGATAAATTTCAAGGCAAATCTAAATATCTATTAGAGAAATACGGAAAATTTGATTTTGTTTGGTTTGATTGTGGAGGTAGAACCGAATACACTGAGTTCTTAGAAGAATATTGGGACATATGCTCAGAATATGTAATTTTTCACTACACTTACCATGATGGAAAACCTAATGATTTACTGCTAGCAATATTAAAAAATATAGGACCACCTTGCTTTAGACTAGATATAGTTGAACCACATAAATCAAGGCAAGGAAGTATTACTGTTTTAAGAAAAGCAATAGTTCCAACCCTGAAAAATTGTCACCCTAATATAGAAGATTAGCGGTTTACTGAAAAAGAATAAGCATAACCGTCAGTGCATACCTTAGGCATCACATTAAAACTAAGTGATATTCTATTATCAGCCTGATTATTGTCCCATCCATGTAAAATATGACTCTTCCAGAGTAAAACTGAGGATTCCTCAATAGAAATTCTCAATTGCTGCTGATTATATGGCGTAGAAACGGATTGATCAATTGGCAATTCTAAAAAAGGATGTCTAGCTGTGCCTTGCAAAAGCCGATCGTTAAAAATAGACAACGGAGCATGTACATCAGGTACAAAGTTAATGTAATAAGTACCAGAAATAAGAGAATTGGAATGTACATGCATCGCCTGACTGGAATTAGCTGAACCACAGTTTAACCATGCATCAGTAATAATTACCTCGTCACAAGTGAAACCAATCGATCGAATATATTTCAGAGTAAATTCACATAAAGTTGTTTCTAAGTTTTTAAGTTCAGGGAAATTCTTAAAAATATTTTGGTTCTTTTGATTACAAAAATGACTCAATGTCGAACATCCAATGTTTTGAGATTTATATTCATCATTAGGTTTATTGATTATTTTCAGTGCAATTCCTTTGTAATGACAGTGTTCTTCAGGTGGAATAACAAATAGTCCCAAAGCCTCAGGGAGAATTGGGAAAATTTTTAAATCTTGATTACTCACCTAAACCTATGAATAAGACATATCAAATATAGCGTGCACTATGAAGATTAATTTAATAAAGTAAATCATAAAGTCTATTCTATGTATATAAGCTAAAGAAAATTAAGGATTAAAAGAAATGAAGATGTTTTTACTATTAGAACGGGAATATCACATGAACTTAAAAATGTAAATTATAATAATTCATATATTAGAAATAAAATTAATTGATAAAATTTAATTGACTACAAGATTCATATAAATGGATAAACACATAATGCATGTTGGAAATGTACTACTAATAGTATTTGTGAAACTAGAATAATAATTTTTGTTCAACAAAATTAAAAAGAAAAAGGAGCAGGAAACAAATAATGCTTAAAAAGAGGTATACGTTTTTATGAATTTTACAGGTAAACCCGGCTAAACAAATTTTGTCTCAGGGGTTATGTGAGGGAATTAAAGAGTACGTAAATAAGCATCTATTTAAAAAACCTAGAAAATTCATGAGGACTCCATAATTACTATTTGATCAAAAATAGAAAAAAGGAAACTATTATTTAACAGAGCTTTCTCAACATAATCCATTGAATAATCATAGTAAAAGACTAATTGTATGGATGATTTATTTAAGTGAAAGCTTTGAAGGTGGAGGTGGAAGCTCTTTTCCTCAACAAGAATTAATTTTAAAACCTAGAGCGGGAGATTTATATATATGGCTATATGGCCTGCAAGCTAGCATTATTCCCATTTAGGGAAACCAAGTGAAAAAAGGAAAAGTATAAAATAACCGGTTGGTGTAATTTTCTTGATAAAGGAAAAAAAGAAAGAAATTCGAATAAAGCGAGGTAAATAATTTTATGCTAAAAAAAAACCCGCCAATGGCGGGTTTTTAATAGTTAAGATTCAATTAATCAATATGGGATATTGATTAGATTGTGTATTCGAGGTCAGCACTTGTAATAACAGCACCTGTGGTGGTTATTGTACCAACGTGTGTAATATCGCCGGTTGCCCATGTATCGTTAGCTGTTGCACCACTATATACATAAGCTTTGTTGACACTAGGATCGTTAAATACGAAGGCGTGGTCGTCGTTAGAAGCTTGAGTCAAGATTGCATTTAAGGCGGTAGCAACTACAGCTGCGGTAGGTACTGTACCAGCAGTAATTGTAGTGGCTCCAGTCAGATCAGCCATGTTTGCGAAGACTATCGCTGCAGTATCAGCAAGGTCGACTGAAGCAGCGTTGGCAGCCGCGTCAACTGCTGTAGCGCCTAAGTTACCGGATCCAAGAACTTCGATATTAATTTTGTCGGTTCCTGGAACAAAGCCGGTAATGACATCAACACCGTTACTTGCTGCTGCGGAGAAGATAGCTTTATCAACAGAAGATGTTGATTCTGTGAAGTCGATAATGTCTGCTCCAATACCACCGGTAACGATGTCAGCACCTTCACCAGGAGTGAATGAGTCAACAAAATCAGAACCAGTGATTGTGTTTGCCGCTGATGAACCTATTACGAAAGAACCATAAGGACCTGTTATAGCATCAAGATTGACATGCTCGAAACCAGACTGAATTGAGGGATTTGGATTGCCTTCGTATAGGGACATCTGGTCAGCCTGAGTAAGGTCAATTGAGAATCCACCAATAACGCCTGCTCCAGTAACGGTTAGGGTATCTCCAGTACCTGCACCTGCTTTAGCTATGTCACCTGCAACGTTGAAAATGAAGGTGTCATTTCCAATCGAACCTGTGAAGTCAATGGCTGTTGAAGTATCAGCTCTTCCAGTCATGATGTAAGCACCACCAGTAGTCATGCCTGAAGCGTCAATCACTGTCGTGTCAACGTGATGAGCACTAACAGTTAGAGCTTTGTCTCCAGTAACAACAAGCTTGTTTCTCTTACCTGCTGTAGCCATAGCTAATCCATCAAGACTCACACTTGAATCAGATGTTTCATTCTTAAGGTTGATTGTCTCAACATCAGCAATATCAATATTCGTACCAGCTGCTACGCCACCAACTTCAACACTTATTGAGTTATCTGCGCCAGACTTGTTTGCTTGATCTAGTACGTAGACAGAAGAAGCATTTTCACTTGTAATTTGAACGATTGTTGAGTCTTCAAGCTTGTTAAGGGTAATTGTCTCAGCGGTGTTGTCGTCATCAACGTTAATTTGCTTAAGTCCAGATGCCTTACTAGCATCGAAGGTCATATTTGTAGCTGCATTAATTGTCAACGTCTCAACTCCAGTCATTGAGCTAACAGCAACTGAAGATCCAGAAGTAACAAGTGTGTCAGTACCTGCTGAACCAGTAATTGTCATGGTATTGACAACTTTGTCAGCAGCGAAAGTCGTTGATGTTGTACTTCCTAGGAACGTCGAGTAATCAATTGTCGTCAAACTCGCAGGTGAGTGAATCGTTGCGATAGTGAAGGTAGATAGACCATCTCCACCGGTAACTTTAAAGGTAGTGGCTGTATCAACCCCTTCACCATCAGCTGCAGTAACGGTAACTTGCGCGTTAGCGCCTACTCCGTAATTAACAGTTTCAAAGTTATTTGAGTCCTCAGTAATGTCTCCATCAAGTGTGTAGTTAAGTACGTCAGTACCTGCTCCAGCATCCTCAGTAATAGTTGCAGAACCAGTTACGGTGTAAGTGTCATCACCTGATCCGAAAGCAATTACGTCAGTAGTTCTTGCCGTTTTCTTAGTAACTGTTGTATTGCCTGAACCAGCTGTAAGAGTTAATGAACCAATAAAGTTTGATGCATCAATTGTTGTTGTATTGACGTGAAGCTGTCCGAGTTTAAGAAGCTCAGCTGCAGTACCTTCAGTAACAACAATTTTGTCTACTTTTGCATCGCTAACTGTGAAATTAGCATCGGCATCGGCTGTATCATCATCGTTATGCTTGATAGATAGCGTTTCGATACCATCGCTTAATTTGATGGTTGCAGTGATGTCGTCATTAGAACCAGTAACAGTTGTTTCAATTGCAATAGTGTCAGCAGTACCAGTCTCATCTGCTAGTGAAAGATCAACAGTTCCCTTGAATTCATCATTAGCATCAAGATCACCAAGAAGATAGGTTAAACCTGCTGGAAGACCAGTTGCTTTTACAGTAGTAGTTGTTGTATTTGCAGTACCAAGCTTCACTTTAGAAGCACCAGTTATTCCTGATCCGTCTATGTAGTTAGAGCCGGAGCTAATAATGTGGATATTTTCTACGTCTGCAATATTTAACTTGGAGTAGGTAACAACATCACCAAGATTGGCAATGGTTGCTGTCAATGTATCTCCAGTTGTTGTGCTGTCTCCACCACCCTTAATAGTGTCGTAAGTACTAAGGGTTGTTCCCATTGTGAAGGTATCGTCAAAAGCTCCACCAGTTATAGAAAATGGCTTAGCAGCAGTTCCAAGAGCTGGTGCAGTAATTACAAATTTCGCAGCAAGCGCAGAAGCATCAACATCGAGTAAATTCGCTGCAGTTAGACCAGAAATTGTAAAGTTAGCGTCTCCAGTAGCGTTCAAAGATGTAGCAGCATTAAAAACACCACTTGTAAGAACGTTGCTATCAGAAGCAGCTAACATAGCAGTAGTGCCATGAGTGCCTGACTTAATATTGATGGTTTCTACATCAGCGAAAGTCAAGGTTGCAGCGACTGATTCAGCATCTAGAGCTGTTACTCCTAAAATTTCAAGATTACCGATATCTGAAGAACCAGAAGCATCTTTCAAAGAGACAGTGTAAGCATTACCGTCCTCGTCATCAGTACCACCTAAAAATGCGACTGTATCGCCAGGTGCGATGTTGTTAACTGTCGCAGATATGTTATTAGTTGCGTTCTGTACTACCTCGTATCTTGTAAGACTATCGCCATCTGCATCCACTGAAAGTGCTGTACCAGCAGTTGATGTAAGCCTAATAGTCTCTACGTTCGTGAGAGTTCGATCAGTGAACTTAAGTGCTGTTCCAATTGAAGCACCTGTGATTTCAACTCTGTCTGTACCAGCTCCAGTATCGATCTTATCGTTTACGGTAAGAGTAGCTCCAAGCTGAATTACGTCATCATTTGTTCCACCTTTAACATCAAGAGTTGCAGCCTCGTTACCTAAATCAGAGGTAAATTTACCTGTAAAAGCAGATGCATCAATTGTTGCATCAATAGCTACTCCATTAGTTGGAGTGCCTGCGTAGCCAGTAACAGTTGTAAGTACTAACTCTGTATCACCTGTAATGTTAAGTGTTTTAAGTGTATCTGCGGTTAAAGCAGTAAGAGTATTTTTTGAAACTTTACTGTCGATATTTACTGTCTCAACACTGTTGACAGTAAATGTTCCAGCTGTTTGAGCTGCAAGTAATAAATTCTGGGTATCGTCAGTTCCGGTAACAACTTGAACTCCGTTATAGGTAAGAGTTAAATCAGCTGAACCATTACGCATTTCAGCGTCTACAAAATTAGGTAATTTTGTAAAAGCTGTTCCACCAGAAGAAGATGATGCAGAAAGTCCAACTGTAGTTAGACCAGTCATTAGACCAGTTTCTACATTGTTAACTCCACTACCAGTTTCAAAGTTTGATAGTACAAACTTTTCAACGTTATCTGTAGTTACCGCGCTGAGTGTATGGGTAGCATTATTTGCGCCATTTAAACCCGCTACTGAAATCTGAACAGTATCAGTACCACCTTTACCATCTACTGAATCCCCTGGAGCAATTGTAGTTCCAGTGCCACCACCAGTTTGAAGGACACCATTAATTGTGTCATTGAGTGAATCACCAACCAAAGCATCGGTTGATGTAGTGAATTTAAGAGTTGAACCTACAGCGGATGAACCAGAACCAGTAGAAGATGCAGTGATCATTGCTGCAATTCCTGTATCTACTCCTGCATCAGTATGTGCTGTAGTTGTGATACCACTTATGAAAGAAGCGCCTGATTCAAAAGCTGTTCCAGTTTTCCAAGGATCAGTTGACTCTGGTTGATAAGCAAGGATTGCAGATGTACTTGCTTCAATATCAGCTGTGAAGGCTTCAGCAGCTGCGACTTTATTGCTTAACGCAAGTGCATCAGCTGCACCTTGAGTTTCATTACCAGAGACTGGATTACTAGCAGCAGCAATCAAGTCGTAAGCAATATTCGAAAGTGTTAAAATTCCAGCTTCAATCTGCCCGGTCCAATAAATCAAACCAGAAGCATCTGCTTCTCTTCCAAAAAGGTTTTGATAAAGGGAATTTACCTGAGCTTCTGTTGACTTATCTCCGACAGTTGAATTTTTATATTCGTCTTGTGCGTAAATTTTGTCAGCAAATTCTCTTGCTGTAGAGATTCCGCTGGTTGAAGATAACCAGTATTTAATACCCGCTGGATCGCCAGGACGGCCGAAGTAAGCGATGTACTGCTGTTGTAGTTGGGTTGCTGTGAGTGTGGACATCCGAGTTTAGTGGCGTGTATTAGATAGGGAACTCCGCAGTTCGTCTGCGGCTGCCGAGAACCCTGTCTGGGCCTGGCGAACGTGCTTCGGGTAAAATACCTATTGCACTTGGCCGGCCTAATATAAGGGTCATCGGTTCTTATGGAAAGATCTTCTTTGAATTCAGTAGTGATTTCAACACAAGCTTAGAAGGATTCTGAACGGAATCTTCCAAAAATAAAAAAGAAAATCTTTAGTCGAATCTAACAAATTTCAGCTTGATATATATAGGCATATCGCTTTAATACCAGCACTTTAGAGATACTAGTTAGTGATCTTTTAAAAATTGAATTGGATTAAGATTTGAATAAGAATGAGTGATTAACATTGACATTCAAAAACAGCCCAAAAAGTGGCACATGGTCACATTTGATAGATTAAAAAGATAAGGGTTGGAAATCCAACTTCGCTGAGATGACACGAATTTTTTAAACGTTTTTAGATACGAAATACAGTGATTTAAGATCGGACTATCAAATTTGTTTTAATGAAACGAAAAGCCTTAGTCTTTGGATGTACTGGTCAAGATGGGACTTACCTCTCCAAGTCGCTATTAGACAAAGGTTTTGAAGTGATTGGCACCTCGAGGAAAAATAAACCTAATTTAAAGCGATTAAAAACTCTAGGTATAGATGATCAAGTACAACTAATTTGCTGCGATTTAGAGCAATTTACTCAGACTAAAAACGCAATCGAGAAATTTCAGCCAAGAGAAATTTATAATTTATCAGCTCAATCGTCAGTAGGAAACTCCTTCAAAAAACCACGTGAGACTTACAAAAGTATCATCAATACGACAATAAATATACTTGAAGCATGTAGAGAATTTAAGTTCAAAGGGAACATTTTTTTCGCAGGAAGTGGAGAAATTTTTGGATCAACCAATACTGCTGCAGACTTAAATTCTAAAATCGATCTTAGAAGTCCATATGCAAATGCAAAGTATCAAAGCTTTTTACTAACAAAAATGTACAGAGAAATTTATAACTTAAAGTGCGAAACAGGAATTCTATTTAATCATGAATCGCCACTAAGAGATGAGAATTTTGTACTAAAAAAAATCATTAACAGAGCAATTAAAATTAAAAAAGGAATATCTAAAGAGTTAATACTGGGCAATATAACAATAAAAAGAGATTGGGGATACGCTGAAGAATACGTCGAAGCAATGCAATTAATTAGCAGAGCTAGAATCAAAAAAGACTATCTAATTTGTTCTGGGAAAAGCTATAGGCTTCAGGATATTATCGAGATAGTATTTAATAAGTTGGGGTTGAATTGGAAAGATTATGTAACAATATCTAAAGATCTTTTTAGAAAATCAGAAATCGAAGAAAGTAAAGGAAACCCTCAAGCAATTAATAATGATTTAAACTGGAAAGCAACCACAGATATTCAAACATTAATAGATATTTTAATAGAATATGAACTGCAAAATGATAAGTAAATCGATTGATGTGAATTATTTTATAGTTTATAAAAACTAAAATACTTTTTTATTTAACTCTAGACCTCTCACAAGACCCTGTAAACGTCTTCCTAAAAGACTAAACCTATGTTGCTTTCGCCAATTATTAGCTTTCACTTGCAGATTGCTATTAATACTCTTTATTGATTTTGATTTTTGAAGCCAATTATGTATACCTTCTGCAATATCTTGCGCAGAGATTCCAGGCAAATTATGAACAACATTTTGTAAGTCATCAAAAATAGGAATTGGAGTAACCAGAACATTAGGTCCAGCAGCAAGACCATGCCTTACAGAGGCGCTAGATGATTCATTTGAAGATTGATAAGGAAAAACTATGAGATCTTGCTTGGAAAGATTAATTAAAGTTTCCGAATCAGTATAGTAGCAAGAATCTATCTTTAAACATTTACCAAGTTCTAACAGATTAATTTGATCATTCAATTCATCAAAATATTGGGTCGATATCTTTGCGGAATGAATTGCTGTATATAAAGTAAGATCTATATTATAATTCATACTTTTTAAAATTTTAACCGCATGAATTAACTCTAAAAATCCTTTATTAGGTAAACAGAATCCATAGCTTGCGATACAAACTTTATTATTATTTGATAAACTTGATAATAAGTTAGAACTTGTATAATTAGATTGATCAAAATCCAATACTCCATGAGGAAAAATAAATGAATTGAAACCTAATCCTATATCTTTTAATCTATTTAAATCTCTTGGTGTATGAACCAATATTCGATCACATTTAGCCAATGAGTCTCTTATATTGATAAGAGACTTATCTGAATTATCATTTGGATCTATCGTAGAATGGAGATAAATTATTATTCTTATATCATTACTTGAAAGGTTATTTATAAACTTAGATAACGCTTTGAAATTAAAAAATCCATAATTAAATTGTATAATTGCCGTAGTAATTTTTTTATTTAAAATTTCATTTAACATTATATCAAGATCCTGCACAAATTTATCATCAAGATCCCAACAACGAATTACGTTGTTTTCATCGTGAATATGAGTTTCTTCTTTTGGTGCGAAAATTGTTACCTTGTCAGAAATAAAGTCAACTAAGTGTTTAGAATAAGATGCTATTCCACATCTAGAATTCCACGTGGTAATCCACCCAATTCTTGTAGACCTTGAATAATCAAATGTAGTTAATTTCTTAGCAAAATCAAGGTTAATCTCAGCTACTGAATCCCATGTAAATTTCTGAATATTACTTCTGGCTTTTTCAATTTTGCTGCGTAACTCTTCATTGGTTGAATTATAAACCTCAAGCATTCTATCAACTATTTTTTCTACTAACGGTTGCGCCCAAACAGAAGAAACCAAATTAAAATGAGTCTTAGAGTATTTATATTCAAAATCAATAAGCCAACTGTTCTCTGAATTACAAAAATCAAGTTGACCACTCCAATCTGTAGTAATCACTGGTAAGTCCAGCAGCATCGCTTCTGCAATTGGTAATCCAAAACCCTCTCCTAAACTTGGGGCTATAAGTGCATCTGAATATTGATACAGTGCTTTCATCCTTGAATCGCTGAAGTCTTGATCTAATACAACAACATGAGGATAATTAGGATTATCAGATTTAACCTGATTAAGAATTTTAAATATATTGTTGTGTGGATTATGTGAGGTCTTGATAATTAGACTGACATCATCATATTTATTAAATGCCTGTCCAAAAGCTTTTAAGAGATGAATTATTCCCTTCCTGGGAAAGCAGGAAGAAACATGTAAAAAATTATATTTTTTAGAATTAACAGTAAAATTCTTTTCGGGCACTGAATGATAGATATGTTCAATTCCTAGACCACAAACTTTAATAGGAATTGAAACTCCGTTATTAATAAGTAAATTCTTTACAAAAGAACTCATAACTGATATTCCATCCAAATGTTTATTAAAATTATCTACCCATTCGCTAGGAAATTCTGTTTCTTCCCATCCATAAGCATGTAAAAGTTTTAGTTGACCGTCAAAATCATCAACTCTTGGTGGATAAAGATTACGACTTGAAATGTCACATTTAACTTGTTCACGTTTATGTATATCTAATATTCTTTTATAACCCGATAAGAAAGACAGGTCAGGGTTATAATCTCCTGGCCCATCAGTACAATTTATATATATATCAATTTCTTTGTGCGACATAGCCTCAGTAAAATTCCTGTTTAAAATTGCTAAGCTGTAATTTGAGTCAATGGGACCTTCAATTTTCCATTTAAGATCTTTGGAAAAATCTAGATTACATTTATAATATTGTTTAGCTTGATCATCTATTAATGTTATTGCAGAGGCTATCTGTTTAATTAATATATCATTCTCAATTTTTTGGATATTAGTTTGATTGAAAATATTTCGAAGATTATCTATTAAAATCTGATAGGGAGATATATTATCTATCACTTCTGAATGAATTCTATTTTGAATTATTATTTCTATAGATTTAAATAACTTTTCAGTAGTAGATTTCCAAGAAAAAAGATTAGATTTTGTTATTGAATTTTTTATCAATCTATTATAAAATTCATGATCAGTTAAAGAACGTTTTATTAAATTAGTCATTGAAGATATATCTAAAGGGTTAAACATAGCTTCTTTTATTCCAACAATTTCAGGAAGGCTACTTGAATTAGATGAAATCACAGGAGCCCCGCAGCACATTGCTTCTAAAACTGGCAACCCAAAACCCTCATGTAAAGAAGGAAAAATAAATAATTTACACTTTCGATAAAGTGTCACTAAGAACTCATCAGAAACATAACCTAAAATAATAATTTGATTTCTTTTCAGATCACATTCTTCTATACACTTTTCTAGTAAATTAATCTCACTGTCAAATAACTTACCTGCAAGTACTAACTTATACTTTTTTCTCAAATTTATCGGAATATTTGAATAAGCTTTGATTAAACCCTGAAGATTTTTTCTAGGGTCTCCAGCTCCTGAATAAAGCAAGAATTCACCAAAATTATTTATCATGGAGTCAGAATTAATCGTAATTTCTTGATCTCTACAAAATATCTTTTTATCACAAGCAGAAGAAATATTAAAAATCGAAGAGGGATCAATTCTTAAATATTTATTTGCCTCTTGCATAGATGAATTAGAAATTGCTAATAATCCATCATAAGATTCTATTTGATTTAATTTCATATAATAAAACTTCTTAAAAAATGGATTACCGTCTAAATAGGAACCAGAGTTAATTAAAGGTATCAAGTCATATATTATGGAAATAATAGGCGGAAGTTGATTATTTGTATCAATATCTGTTAGACAATTATCTAAAAAACCTTCAAAATGGCTTGTAATCAAGATACAATCAGCATTAATTATTTTCAATGCATATGTTCTTAATTGTATTGCAGCTAATCGAAAATAATTACTATCTGATAAATCTTGATTTCTAGGGCCAACTGAATACCATTGATAATAACTAACGTTAAAATTGGAATTAGTTAATTCATCATTAAAATCATCCCTTACATCTTTTAATGTTGTGTTCGCCACTAATATGTATTGATTGTTTGGGAATGTACTAATCAAAGACTTAATTAACGCTATTGAATATCGGCCAATACCTCGGAGGCTGCTTTCTTCAGATTGATAACCTTGTATGTCAATTGCGATTCTCATATGATGATAATATTATTTTGATTTAATTTCCTCATAAATTCTTCGAGCGATACTAGATGAATGATACAAATCTATTAATTTATTATTACAATCATATGATTTTTTATTTGCTTTATTTGCTCTAGAGATAGTATTTATAAGTTTAGATGAAGAGGTTTTAAATTTAAAAAACTGTAAAATTTTATAAATTATTTGTAAAATTAAAAAAGATATTTTTGAAGAAATGTTCTTAAGTAAAAACCTAAAAATAAAAAACAAATTTTTTTTCAATATAAACTTTAAAAAATTAACTATTTTTATTCTTATATGATTAATTTTGCGATATACTCGAAAAATAATATTATTATATATCTTATTTTGTCTATAAGTAAGATATTCCAACTGCTTTTCTAATGAAGAGATTTTTAAATATTGTTCATTGATTATATTATTATAATTACTATCAAAATTCAATGCTATTTCCAAAGTCGATTTGGACAGGTTAAAAGTACCAAGCCAAGACGCTTCATCCCAAAAAATATTCATATCGCCTGAGTCGTCTCTTGTAGAAATAAAGCATACATCTCTCGCTGATCCAGAAATGATCCTTGTAATATTATTCTGATCTAAATCACTTGATTCTTCACCATTAATATAATAATATTTAGACTTTAAAAAACCGGCTTTTTCTAGAGTAAAAATCATTCCATCTGGGTTTATAGGGTTTATATGTGTAGGGTCAAGATAAAATGATCTACTAGAAACATGTAAATTATCAATACTAGGAGTTTCTAATATTAAAATTCCATTTGGCTTCAATATTCTTTTACATTCATCTAATAATTTCTCAATATTTTCATGAGATATGTGCTCTATAAAATGAAAAGAACTAATAATAGAGAAGTATTCAGATTCAAGTGTCTCTATTGTCTCTATTGCATTTCCAGCAAGAATATTTAAGCCTTTCTCTTGACAAAAAGAAATCATTTGATTGTTATTCTCAAGTCCTAGTGATTCAAGCCCCATCTCTGAACATTTTTCTAACCACTCTCCGCGACCACTTCCGATATCTAAACTTTTTGGACTATCAAAATTATTCAAAATATAATTTACTATTCCATCATATGAAGATAAACGAGACTTTATCTCCTGACGAGAGCCTCTAAATCGATCTTCAAAGTCGAAATAAGCATTTAATTTCATAATTAATAATCTAACCAACTCATGTTTCTATAAACATCTGACATAATAAAAACTCATATTCTTACACTATATAATTATCAAGGCCTATCAAGCCAACTGAAAAACATTGCTTGATGAATATTGAATCTCGCCTGAGACTATGATTGCTAATCGACTTAAATAAGATTGTGATTGTCTAATTCTCATCTTAAGAGATTACATCTTCAATGATTTTTTAAACCTTTTTGCATTAATGTTTCTGCAATGTCTAATCAATATCTTATAAAACATGCACCTGGAGCCCCGGGATTAAGAATTTTGGGGTTAGGACCAAATTTTTTGCCCTCTAAAGGGTTATTAAAACTTCAATTACTATTAAATAAATATACATTTTGGGCTAACAAAAGAAGTAGATATGAGCTGAAGACAATGCTTAAAAATAGTTCAGTAATTATAAGTATTTGGGAAGATAATGAAATGATCGGCTTTGGAAGAGCTACTAGTGATGGCTCATTTCGATCAGTTATTTGGGATGTCGTAGTAGCAGATAATGTTCAAGGGAATGGATATGGTAGTCAAATCATAAACGAAATTATCAATTCGCCCATGATAAAAAAAAGTGAAAGAATATATCTGATGACTACGAATAGATCAGAATTTTATAAACAATTAGGTTTTAAAGTAAATTCCTCTCAGAAGCTAATGGTATATGAAAAGGATTGAAATATAGTTTAAAAATATATATAAAACAAATAACGAAAAACTGATTTCTGTAAATACTAATAGCAATAATGAAAATTAAAAGCGGATGAAGAGATTCGAACTCTCGACATTCTCCTTGGCAAGGAGATGCTCTACCACTGAGCTACATCCGCATCAAGATGCTTAGATCTTAGATCTAAGCATGCCTTAAAAGAGGTAGTGTGGTCAAATTATTTCTCAATTGACAAGATTATTCAACTGATCGCTTTCATTAAAGAACCCATTTCAATTGCTTGTAGTGCATAATTCCAACCTAAATTATTCTTGATTCCAGCTCTTTCTAAAGCCTGCTGCATTGTATCTGTTGTTAAAACTCCAAAGATGATTGGCAATCCTATTTCTCTAGAGACAGTGGCAATTCCTTTGCTTGCCTCGGAAACCACAACGTCAAAATGAGGTGTATCCCCTCGTATAACTGCACCCAAGGTAATCAAGACATCATATTTACCCTTTCTTGCAAGCTCTTGTGAAACAATAGGTAACTCAAATGCACCTGGAACCCACGCTATATCCAACTGATTACTAGTTTCTGATACGTTAATCCCATGCCTTGCAAGACAATCCAGACACCCGCTTAATAACTTCGTAGTTATTAGATCATTAAATCTAGCTATAACAATAGCTACTTTTAATGACGAGGATTTCTCAAAGGTACCTTCTATTGTCGCCATTTCTTAAAGGCTTTTAAGACCTACTAACAGTAACCTCTTTCGAGTAAATTTAAAACATCAAATAAAAATTAATCTATCTGGCGAATATATTAAAAAGTTTATTAAACACTCATTTGATGGGTGATGTACTCTCCAACCAGAGCTTGTAGGAGAACTAAATGGAACCAAACTCCAGCGAGGATCTCGATCTTTTTAATGTTGGGATTTCTATTGTCCTCAGGATTGGTTTGGGTCATGTAGAAAACAGGAACACCAATTACCAAAAGCAACGAAGAGAACAAAAGTGCGTTCGCAACGATTGAATTAATAGCCAGCATAGTTGAAGCTGCAGAAAAATTTCTCAATATCCAATAATTCTCCCATGTAAGTGTTTCTTTGAATGATTCCTCTTCATATTTGTAGTGAGGCTTCACATGCAAAATAAATTAATTCTTCTAATATGCATTGATTCATTAGTGAGTAATTCAATGGCTGCCAGCCAAGACCCCATACAAGGCAGTCTATTTGAGGGTAGTAAGGAGAGCGAATTCAATGAAAGGGAACAACTTCATACTTCAACAACTTTGAACGAAAATCTTTCGAATAAACAACTTAAAGAAGACGCATCACTCAGACCTCGAATAAAAAAGACTCCTGAAAATCTAAATCGAACCATTGATTTGGATCAGTTTTCTAATACGGCAGTTGAAGAGCCAAAGTGGTCACATCACAATTTACCAAACATTGATGATCTAACCCCTGCACTAAGACATTACGTTGAATTAAAAATCGAGAATCCTGAAAGGGTGCTGCTTTACAGACTCGGAGATTTCTACGAATGTTTTTTTGAGGATGCCATAACTCTTTCACAGCTTCTAGAAATCACACTCACAAGTAAAGACGGCGGTAAAAAAATTGGCAAAGTCCCAATGGCTGGAATACCTCATCATGCATCTGATCGTTACTGCACCGAGCTCATTAAAAAAGGTTTATCAATTGCTATTTGTGATCAACTTGAAGCTGCTCCAGCAAAAGGCAATAAATTAATCAAAAGAGGCATAACTAGATTAATAACCCCTGGAACAATTCTTGAAGAGGGAATGCTAAGGGCGAAACAAAATAATTGGCTAGCTTCTGTGCTAATAGAATCCAAATCTAACCCAGACTTTATCACCTGGTCTTTAGCAAAGATAGATGTCAGCACCGGGGAGTTTGTTGTTCAAGAAGGAAAAGAAAGTAATAATTTACGTCAAGAATTGATAAAACTAAACGCAGCAGAAATTATATCCGATAAAAAATCAATTGCAAATAAAACATGGTTTAGAGGATTCACAGAAATAACGGAATTTAATCAAACATCATTTTCCAACTTAGAAGCAACGACAACTATTAAAAATCATTATTGTCTCAATAATATTAATGGATTAGGTATTGATCCAAATTCTCTATCAATTCGAACAATTGGAGGATTAATCGCATATTTGAATAAAACTCATCCAACTATTGATGATAATTTTAAAAAAGGAGTAAAGACAAATATATGTATTGATTTTCCTCAAATCAAAAACAATCAGGCTGGGCTAATTATAGATAATCAAACAAGAAGGAATTTAGAAATTACAGCAACACAAAAGGATGGAAAATTTCATGGTTCATTACTTTGGGCAATTGACAAAACATTAACTGCCATGGGTGGTAGGTGTATTAGAAGGTGGCTAGAAGAACCTTTAACAGATACTTATGCGATAAAAAACAGACAGGAGATAATTGAATTACTAGTTGAATCATCGTCGTTAAGAAAAAACATTCGAAGAATATTGAGAGCCATGGGTGATTTAGAACGGCTATCAGGCAGAGCAGGAGCCCAACAAGCAGGAGCACGTGATTTGGTTGCTATAGCTGAGGGAATTAAGCGTTTTCCAATAATTAAACATTATCTTGATCACCCAATCTTTGAAAAAACAAAGTATTTCGAATCTATTATAAATATAGATACAGAATTAATAGAACTTGCAGAAAAGATAAATAATGAAATCATACAAAATCCTCCTCTAAGCCTTACAGAAGGTGGTCTAATTTATGATGGTATAAATCCGATACTTGATGGACTTAGAAATCAACTTGATGATCATAATTCATGGCTAAAATCTCAAGAAATAGAAGAAAGAAAGAACAGCAATATTAACAACTTAAAACTTCAATATCATCGATCATTTGGATACTTTTTAGCAGTAAGCAAAGCAAAATCTATCAACGTTCCTGCTCATTGGATTAGAAGGCAAACCTTAACAAATGAAGAACGTTTTGTTACCCCAGATTTAAAAGAAAGAGAAGGAAAAATTTTTCAAGTTAAAGCACGAATATCACAACTTGAATATGAATTGTTTTCTAAAATAAGAATTCTCGTTGGAAATAAATCAAACATTATCAGAAAAGCTGCGAAAGCAATTTCTTGTTTAGATGTTTTATCTGGTCTTGCCGAATTAGCAGCAATTAATAACTATACAAAACCAGAAATTGTTGATGAAGAAGATGAAAGTAAATCAAGAAAATTATTTATTAAAGATGGTCGTCATCCTGTAGTTGAGCAAATTCTCATTGATAAAGTTTTCGTTCCTAATGATATTGATCTTGGCTCTGAGACTGATCTGATAATTCTTTCAGGCCCCAATGCAAGTGGTAAAAGTTGTTACTTAAGACAAGTTGGTATCTTACAAATCATGGCTCAAATCGGTAGTTGGATCCCAGCTGAATCTTGCACTTTAGGAATTGCCGATCAAGTTTTTACACGCGTTGGAGCAGTAGATGATTTAGCGGCAGGTCAATCAACTTTCATGGTTGAAATGATTGAAACAGCTTTCATTCTAAATAAGGCCACTGAAAAATCATTAGTTTTACTAGATGAAATTGGACGAGGAACTTCAACTTTTGATGGCTTATCTATTGCCTGGTCAGTCAGCGAATTTTTAGCTAAGAAAATAAAAAGTCGTTCAATCTTTGCAACTCATTATCATGAATTGAATCAAATTTCTGAATATATTCAAAATGTAGAAAATTACCAAGTTCTTGTTCAATATAAAAATAATTCACTTTCATTTCTTCACAAAGTTGAAAGAGGAGGAGCAAATAAAAGTTATGGAATCGAAGCTGCTCGCCTTGCGGGAGTACCCAAAGAAGTAGTCAAAAATGCAAAGAAAATTTTAAATAATCTTGAAAAAGAAAGTACCAATAATAGTTTTCAATTAATTCAACCAATTAAAAGCGATAAATAAAATTATTATGCAATTCCAGTTTCGGCTGCCCTCAATAAGGCATTGGTAGTAGCTGCAGCTAAGGATGCTCCTCCTTTAGAACCCTCCAAAACAATATATGGACATTCACTATTCAATAATCGACTTTTACTCTCAGAAACACCTATGAACCCTACTGGCATTCCAATAATTAAACTAGGTTTTGCATAACCAGATTCAACAAGATCTAATAAAGAAATTAAAGCTGTTGGCGAACTTCCAATCACAACGAATGGAGAATTAAATAAGTTCTTTTTCTCCTCAAAATCTAACCAAATATTTCTCATACCAATTGCACTTCTAGTAGTCAAAGTTGTATCAATTGACGTTGGAGCCATACCTAAAATGCATTGAATATCTGAATTTATAGTCCTCTTAGCCATCGGAGATATTGCTGCCTCTGCCATATAAGTATCGGTGAAAATCTTGGCTCCATTTTTCAATGCATTAATGGCTTTCTCACAAACACTGGGGCTAAACCTAATACATGACTGTAGGCTAAAGTCGCCACTTGAATGAATAATGCGTTCCAAAATTGACTGCTGAACCTTATCAAGTCCTGTATTCCCTAGTTTAGATCTAATATATTTAACACTTTCGAGAAAAATTGGATGTTCTGGTGTTTTCACTGCTAAATTTTTTTGGCTAATTTAAGATCAGAATCTTTTTAATAACATATCTCTAAATCATGCCAATACATTTAATATGGGGGGATGATTATGAAGCGTGTAGCAGGGAAATAGAAGAAATAATTCAAAGCGTTATTGATCCATCATGGAAAAGTTTTAACTATAGTCAAATAGATGGAAATGATCCAAAACAAAATTTCAGAGCACTTGAAGAAGTTCAGAGCGCCCCTTTAGGAAGCGGAGGCAGAATCGTATTAGTTAGAAGAAGCCCTTTCTGCAACGGATGTTCTATTGAACTCGCTAATAAACTTGAACAAGCAATTAAATTAATTCCTGATAATACACATCTGATTCTAAATAATTCAAATAAACCAGATAAAAGACTTAAGACTACAAAATTGATAGAAAAAAGTATTCAATCAAATTCTTTTTCAAAGGAAAAAAGTTTTCTTCTTCCACTGCCATGGGACATAAATGGACAAAAGACCATGGTCAAAAATATTTTATATAAGTTAAATCTAGAAATGAATCATGAAGCAATTGATTTAATCGTAGAAAGTATAGGTAATGATAGCTCTTTAATTAATACTGAGCTTCAAAAACTCTCATTGTTATCAGAGGCAATTAATGAAAAATCAAATATAAATGGCCCACGAAAAATATCCAAAGAACTAGTCAAAAAACTGATTCAAAATAAATCCGTAAACGCTCTCGAAATTGCAAATTTACTTCTTAAAGGAGATAGAACTATAGCCCTATATAAGATTCAGTGCTTACTTAAAAACGGAGAACCAGCTTTAAGGTTAATTACAACTTTAACAAGTCAATCAAGAGGATGGCTTTGGGTGCATCTATTAGATTTACAGGAAAAGCAAGACGTCAAAGAAATAGCCAAACTTGCTGGGATTGCCAATCCAAAACGTATTTTTGTAATTCGCAAACAAATACAAGGGCGGTCGTTGGAAGAATTGCTTGAGTTAATGAAAAAACTTTTAAAAATCGAAGTATCAATAAAATCAGGAACTAATCCAATCGACTCTTTTAAAGATAATCTGCTAACAGAAAGTAAAATGTTGACTAAAAACTGAAATAATCAATAAGTTAACGAGAGTTCAATGACATTGCTGATTCAAAAATTTGGCGGCACCTCTCTTGGAAGCATTGAGCGAATCAAAGCTGTCGCGCAAAGAATCAAATCAACTAAAGACAAAGGCCATGATTTGGTAGTTGTTGTATCGGCAATGGGACATCAAACTGATGAATTAACACAGCTAGCTTCAGAAATAACGGTTAATCCTCCTCCCCGAGAAATGGATATGCTCCTATCAACCGGAGAGCAAGTTTCAATATCATTATTGACAATGGCCCTAAATGAATTGGGCACACAAGCAATCTCTTTAACTGGAACTCAAGCTGGAATTATCACAGAATCAGCTCACGGAAAAGCCAGAATACTTGAAATTAGGACAGAACGAATAAAAAATCTAATAGATCAAGGCCAAACCATAGTCATTGCTGGATTCCAAGGAACCAGTCTTGGAATAGGAGGAATCGCCGAAATTACCACTTTAGGAAGAGGAGGGTCAGATACTTCTGCAGTCGCTTTAGCAGCATCTCTTGAAGCGGCCAGATGTGAAATTTATACCGATGTGCCAGGCGTTTTAACAACCGATCCAAGAATTGTTAAAAGTGCAAAATTAATGAAAAGTATTAGTTGTGATGAAATGTTAGAGCTAGCCAGCCTTGGAGCGGCTGTTTTGCATCCTCGAGCAGTTGAAATAGCAAGAAATTTTGGCGTAACCCTTGTAGTCAAATCAAGTTGGGACAACCTCGATGGAACAACTTTAACTAGTAACAAGAAAAATGTTTCTTCTAAAGGTGGTATAGAACATCGCAGTCCTGTCGATGGATTAGAACTTGTTGAGAATCAAGCAGTCGTAGCGTTATCTAATATCCCGGATCGTCCAGGAATTGCTGCTGAGCTTTTTGAATCTTTATCGGATGGTGGAGTTAATGTAGATCTTATTATTCAAGCAACACATCAAATAAATTCTAACGATATTACTTTTACGGTTGCAGAAAATGAATTACATAATGCACAAACTCAATGTGAAAAACTAATTAATAGTATTGGAGGTGAAATATCTTCCCAAAAGGGTCTGACTAAACTAAGTATTTACGGAGCTGGGATAATGGGGAGACCTGGAATAGCATCATCTCTATTCCAAACTCTATCTGATTCTGGTATTAATATTCGTCTGATAGCAACAAGTGAAGTCAAAGTAAGTTGTGTTATTGAAGCAGAATTAGGGAAAAAAGCATTGCGTAATATAGTAGAAGTTTTCAAGCTAACTGATAAACAAATTACTCTTAATCCATTAATTGAAAATAACAACGAACCAGAAGTACGAGGTATAGCTTTAGATAAAGATCAAATCCAAATTAGCGTCAAAAATGTCCCAGACAAGCCAGGTACTGCTTCTACGATATGTTCCACATTGGCCGAGAAAAGTATCAGCTTAGATACAATAGTTCAATCAGAAAGAAAGCATATGGATAAAACAAAAGATATTAGTTTCACATTAAAGAAAAATGATAGAAGCCATGCTAAATATGCTTTAGAAGAATTGATTTCAAATTGGAAGGGATCAAAACTAGAAGAAGGAGAATCAATAGTCCGAATTAGCGCAGTAGGATCTGGAATGCCTTTCACAAAAGGAACAGCAGGTAAAATATTTAGAGCACTAGCGAACCAAAAAATCAATATCGAAATGATCGCCACAAGTGAAATAAGAACAACTTGTATTATCTCAGAGAAATATGGTGAAAAAGCTTTAAATGAAATTCATTCTTGCTTTGAGTTGGAAAAAAATTAAACCTAAAAATATTTCATTTCCCAACTAATCTATGCCTCAATTTTTTAATCCGATCTCTGAGAATTGCAGCCTTCTCAAAATCTAAATCTTTAGCTGTTATTTTCATTTTAGATTCCAATTTTTCAATTAATTCAGGCAGAGATTCTAAAGAAACGCCGCTATCAGAATCTTTGCCACTATGATCAATTAACTTATCAGCAATATCAACAAAATCTTCGGGATTACCATCTTGATTTAATCTTCTTGAGAGCTCTAAAAAAGAAAGAATTGAATTATTTGCTTTCTTACCTGCTGGCTGAGGAGTTATACCATTCTCAAGATTATAGATATTTTGTATTTCACGGCGTCTTTCTGTCTCACTTATAGCCTTTTCCATAGAGTCTGTCATGTTATCTGCATAGAGCAAAGCTAAACCTTCAACATGTCTTGCTGCTCTACCAATTGTTTGTATCAAAGATCTTTGGGCTCTTAAAAATCCTTCTTTATCTGCATCTAGAATTACCACAAGTGAGACTTCAGGTAAATCTAAACCTTCTCTAAGTAGATTAACTCCTACCAAAACATCATATTCTCCAATTCTTAAATCCTGAATAATTTCAATTCTCTCGATTGAATGTATCTCTGAATGTAAATAGCGAACTCTTATTTTATTTTCAGATAAATAATCTGTAAGATCTTCAGCCATTCTTTTAGTGAGAGTCGTAACAAGTATTCTTTGATTTTTTGATGCTCTTTTTCTAATTTCGAAAAGTAAATCTTCTACTTGACCATCTGTTGGACGCACTTCAACTAAAGGGTCTAAAACTCCTGTAGGTCTTATAACTTGCTCAATTACATTTCCTGTACTTTGAGACAATTCCCAATCACCAGGAGTTGCACTTATAAAAACAGTTTGTTTTGCTTTATTCCAAAATTCTATATCTTTTAAAGGACGGTTATCAGCTGCACTAGGTAGTCTAAATCCATGGTCTATTAACACTTTTTTTCTAGCTTGATCACCATTATACATTGCTCTTAATTGAGGACAAGTAACATGGCTTTCATCAATAAGTAATAACCAATCTTTAGGAAAATAATCAATTAAGCACTCTGGGGCAGAGCCAGGTTCCCTTCCCGAGAGATGACGAGCATAATTTTCAACACCATTACAATATCCTACCTCTTTTAACATTTCTAAATCATAAATTGTTCGTTGCTCTAACCTTTGAGCCTCAAGTAATTTACCCTCTTGATTAAGAAATTCTAATCTATCTTTTAATTCTTTTTTTATTTCTTTAATTGCAGATTCTAGACGATCTTTTGGAGTTACAAAATGTTTTGCTGGATATATATTAATTGAATCAAGTTTATTTAATATTTCTCCAGTAGTGGGATCGACATAGCTAATGCTTTCCACTTCATCTCCAAATAATTCAAGTCTTACAAGTCTGTCATCATATGCTGGGCCTATTTCTAATACATCTCCCCTAACTCTGAATCTACCTCTACTGATTTCAATATCGTTACGTGTATATTGATTGGAGACTAATGATCTAAGACAAGATCTTAAATCAATACTGTCACCAAGTTGAAATTTTACAGAAGCCTTTAAATATTCACTTGGAATTCCCAAGCCATATATACAACTTATTGAAGCAACAACTATGACATCATCTCGTTCAAATAAAGATCTAGTGGCGGAGTGGCGTAACATATCAATTTCTTCATTAATTGATGAAGTCTTGGCTATGTAAGTATCACTAACTGGAACATAAGCTTCTGGCTGATAATAATCATAATAAGAGATGAAATATTCAACAGCATTATCAGGAAAAAATTCCCTCAACTCATTACATAATTGAGCTGCAAGTGTTTTATTATGAGCTAAAACTAATGCAGGCCTCCCAGTTTGAGCGATCAGATTAGCTATCGTAAAAGTCTTTCCTGTTCCAGTTGCACCTAATAAAGTTTGAAACTTTTTTCCATTATTTACCCCTCTAACTAGTCCTTTAATAGCTGCAGGTTGATCACCTTTTGGAACATAAGGAGCTTTGAGTGTATATTCTGGCATATTCTTATTAAATGATAAGAACAGATAAATTTATTAATTCCATATTCTTAAAATTTGGATCAAAAAAGTTTTATTTACCTTATAAAATTCATTAATTAATCGTGGACACCAAGTTTAAAGAATCTAAGGCCTGACGAAGACCTTTTACAGTTGCAATCATGGCTAATTCAGTATGCAATTTATTGACAGCAGAACCAATACCAACACCATTAGCTCCAACTGAGATTGCCATTGGGACAGTTACTTCAGAGAGTCCAGAAGCACAAATCACAGGTACATCAATATGACTTTCCTTGAAAGCAGCGGAGATGGCGATAGTTCCAGCCAAAGTAGGTGAGGCTTTTTCTATTAATCCTAAAGTTCCAGGACTAATGGGATGAGAGCTAGTCCCCCCTTCTGTCTGAATTAAGTCGACCCCACTATCAACAAGATCCAAAGCTAATTTAGCTTGACTATCTAAGGGCAATATATGGGGAACAGTAACTGATAAAACAACTTCAGGTAACAGTCGACGAGATTCAACCGCTAAGGAAAGGACCTCATCGGCTGAGAAAAAACGCCCATCTGAATAAAAAGAGTCAAAATTTCCAATCTCAATAATTGATGCTCCTGCATTCACAGATTGAGGGAAAAGTTTTGGCTCAACAGAACTTACACAAACAGGAATATTTGAAGCCTCCACTGCCAGCTCTACTAATTTTGGGTCACAAGCAATGTCTAATAGATCAGCACCCCCAAGACCTGCAGCTTTAGAAATCCGAAATACTGATTCTGAATTAAAATTATTCAAACCAGAAATTACTTTCAATAAAGACCTATTTTGAATACTCTTTTGAAGTGAAACTGGCAAAGTCTGCAAGCGTGTCATAAAAACATCAAGTATTAATCTGATTGTGACACTGACTCAGCAAAAGAACTTAAAAAATGCAATTAGAGCTCTGAAACCAAAGCAAATGTCACAATCTACTAAAAATGACAGGTCATGGAGTAAATGGCATATGCGTTTACACAAAAGGCTGAAACAAAATAAATCTCTGCTTCCCATTAACTCAACACTTATTTTAGCTATATCTGGCGGTCAAGATTCAATGGCCCTTCTTAAATTAATTATTGATTTAAGAAGGCTATATAAATGGCAAGTAGAAATCTGGCATGGAGATCACCAATGGCATAGTAAATCCAAGAAGATAGAAGAAGAACTCAAACTTTGGTGTCTTAATAAGCAAATATCATTTCACTCTAATAAAGCAAAGAAAGAAGTCGTAGCTAATGAGGAAAAAGCAAGAAATTGGAGATATAAAAACTTATTAATGAAAGCAAAGTTCTTATCATCAAAGAATATATATTTTCCATCTACAAGAATATTAACTGGTCATACAGCAACTGATCGAGCAGAAACAATCATTATGAACTTAGCCAGAGGAACTGATCTGATAGGACTTAGTACCCTTAAAGAACAAAGAACTTTAGAGAAAAATATAGATTTAGCCAGACCATTACTTATATTTAATAGAAGCGAAACACTCGAAATTTGTAAAGAGTTTAATTTGCCAATTTGGATTGATCCTTCAAATGAAAATATTAATTTGACAAGAAATAAAATTAGAAAAGAAATTTTACCTATTTTAAATTCAATACATAAAGGGGCAGACTCAAGAATAGCCTCCGTAGCTAATAGACTAGAAGGTTTTAGCAAAGATCAACAATCATTTGCAAAAATAGCAATAGAATTTTGCCAAGGAGAAGAAATCAACTCTCTGTCAAGACAAAAACTAATCAATTTGACAAATTCTATTAGAAAAATAATACTTTTTAATTGGTTAAAAATGTTAGGAGTAACAAGAGTAACAGCTTTGCAAATCGAGGAAATAAATACTAAAACATCTCAAAAAAATCCACCTGGAACCATCCATCTTCATGGAGACTTCCTCATAGGATGGAACAAAGAAACTATTTATATCTCAAATAAGACTAAGTAAAAGAAACAAATATAAAGTTATCAGCTAATTGCTGATCTGCGACGTCTTGTTCTTCCAGATGGCATTTCCTCAGAATTGCTTTCGTTATTTGTTTTTTGTTGCGTTGATGAACTTTTATCTGTATTGGTTACTGGTGCATTGGTTGTCTTAGGAGCTTTATCAGCGGTTTTTTTCACTACTTGTCGTGAGTCGGGCTGTTGATCAAGTTGAGGTTTATATGCACGAGTTCCACCAGGAGCAGGTTGAACAAGACAAAGAATTAATGGCTCAGCTTGCACCTCCCTTCTCAATCGACGAGATAATCCTGATTCAACCTCTCTTTGCAAACCAATCCAATCGACCTCAACTGACTTACCTCCTGTTTTAAGAACAAGTTGTTTCCATCTATTTTCTAAGACCCAGTTAATCTCTCTTTCAGTCCAATTGACCATTGTTTTAGCATCAACATTAGTGATAACACCACGAAGATTGACCCTCGGAGGTGCAACCATTACGCCATCAGTACTAATCGGGGTTAGCACTGTAATAACTCCATCATCAGCAAGTTGCTGACGTTCTTTTAAAACTCGAGTATCTACTACTCCTGTTCTAGAAGAATCGAGTAATTCAACTCCTGATTTCACTGGTGATCCTTGCACAAGAGAATCTGGTCTTAATTCAGCAACGTCTCCATTTTCCATAACCAATACATTCTCTGGATGAACACCCATTGATACAGCAGTCTTTCCATGGAGAACTTGCATTCTGTACTCCCCATGCACAGGAATGAAGTATTTAGGTCTAGTTAATCCAAGCATCCATTTTTGGTCTTCTTGGCATCCATGGCCTGAAACATGAATCCCCTTATCTTTGCCGTAAATCACTTTTGCACCCAATTTGATTAATTTATCAATTGTATGCATTACGGAAATAGTATTTCCAGGAATTGGACTAGCAGAAAAAATTACAGTATCGCTGGTTTTTAATTGAACATGTTGATGCTCGCCTCTGGCGATACGACTCAAAGCAGCCATTGATTCACCTTGACTACCTGTCATCAATAAAAAAGTCTCTCTATCAGGCAAATCTCTGATCTGTTTAATTGGAAAAAATAAATCATCAGGAAAACGCATATATCCAAGTTCTCTTGCTTTCCCAACCACATTGAGCATTGAACGACCTAGCAAGCCAACTTTTCTACCGTTTTTCATTGCTAGCTCTAACAGCATCGCTACACGATGAGTTGAACTAGCAAAAGTAGTAACCATAACTCTGCCCTCAGCAGTAGCAATATATCTATCTAAATTTGGAAAAACAGAATATTCAGAGGGCGTAAATCCTGAAACTTCAGAGTTGGTTGAATCAGATAGAAGGCAAAGAACACCTTTATCTCCATAATGAGCCATTCTGGCTAAATCTGCAGGCTGTCCGTCAGGTGGGGTATGGTCGAACTTAAAATCACCAGTGAAAAATACTACACCTACTGGAGTAGTCACTGCGAAAGAATAACTGTCTGAAATTGAATGGGTATTTCTTACAAATTCCACTGAAAAATGTTGTCCAACTTTAATAACTTCTCTTGGTCCACATACTTGTATCGTTGTCCGGTCAGCAACTCCTGCTTCCTCCATTTTACCCCTAAGCATAGACATAGCGAGGGGAGGTCCATACACAATTGGAATATTAAAGTTCTTTAAATGATGAGAAATTCCTCCAATATGGTCCTCATGACCGTGAGTAACAACCAAACCTCTGATACGTTTTTGATTTTCACGTAGATAAGTAGTGTCTGGCATGACAACATTTACTCCATGCATCCCATCAGTTGGAAAAGCCAGACCAGCATCAAGAATCATGATGTCGTCTCCATATTCAAAGACGCAAGTATTCTTTCCAATTTCTCCGAGGCCCCCTAAGGGAATAATCCTCAAACAAGGAGATTTTGATTGATTATTTTTTGAACCTTGAGAATTCATTGAACTTGATGTCATGGAAAAATTTATGTGAAAAAACTTGGTTGTTACCTAAATGAAAGCCAAACCCACTTTTAAAAGAAGGAATAGATCAAATCAATCTCAAAGAAGACAGTATCTTCAAGAGTTCTTCTTTCATTTCGCTGTTTAAAGAGACTAAAGGACTTCTAGGAGGTCCAACAGACCAACCAATAAGTTGAAGTGCAGCTTTCACAGGAATGGGATTTGTGGTTGCAAAAAGAGATTTAAAAAGAGGTTGTAATGTCTCATGCAAATAAAGTGAATCAGCATATTTACCTTCTAGAAAACTCTCTATAATTTTCTTCAAATTGGGACCAACTAAATGACTTGCAACACTTACTACACCTACTGCCCCAACTGAAAGCATTGGCAAAAGCAAAGCATCATCGCCGCTATAGATAGCTAAATTTGGTCCACAATAGTGTCTTAATTGGGTCACTTCTTCTGTTGTTCCGCTTGCAGCTTTGAAACTGACTACATTACTGCAATCCATAAGCTTACTTACAATACTAGGCGATATCGAACACCCTGTCCGCCCCGGTATGTTGTAAAGCATCAAAGGCAACTCTGGAGCAGCATCAGCAATAGCTCGAAAATGAACTTCTAATCCTTCTTGAGGTGGTTTGTTGTAATAAGGAACCACAACTAAGGCACCATCAGCACCTGAATTAGCTGCTTCCTTTGTAGCTTCCATTGCCTCAGAGGTCGAATTACTTCCGGTTCCTGCCAAAACTTTAGCTCTTGAAGCAATAGAATTTTTCACTGTGACCAACATCTTTTGTTGTTCTTGCCAAGTTAAAGTCGGTGACTCTCCTGTAGTTCCACATACAACTATTCCATCTGAACCTTGATCAACTAAATAATTTGCCAAATCAGCAGCCAAACCATAATCTACAGACCCATTTTCATCAAACGGAGTCACCATAGCCGTTAGCATTCTTCCAAAAGGTGCTGGTGATAACAAAGCTGACTTACTCATCATTTCGTTGGCAGTAGAAGTTCAGCAATTTGCACTGCATTCAATGCAGCTCCCTTGCGAATTTGATCTCCACATAACCATAGTTCCAAAGCATTGGGGTTACTTATGTCCTGCCTTATACGACCAACAGATATTGGGTCTCTACCATTTACATCCTGTGGCATCGGGAAACGATTGTTCTCCAAATCCTCAAGTATCTCAACTCCTGGTGCGGATTCCAAAATCTCATAAGCTTCTTTTACTGGGAAAGGCTTTGTAAATTCAATATTTACTGATTCAGAATGCGCTCTTAAAACTGGAACTCTGACACATGTTGCGGTCAAAGAAAGCTGTGGATCTCCAAGAATCTTCCGGGTTTCATTAACCATTTTCATTTCCTCCTCGCAATAATTATTAGATTGCAAAGGTGAATTATGCAAAAAAAGATTAAATGCCAAAGAATAAGGAAGAACTGTACTTTTTGGAGTTATTCCATCTAACACTTCTTGACTTAATTTTTGTAATTCTTCCATTGCCATTGCCCCCGCACCACTAGCGGATTGGTAGGTTGAGACAACAACTCTCTTGATGGGAATATGTCTAGTCAATGGGGATAGAACCAACGCTAATAAAATAGTTGTGCAATTGGGATTGGAAATTAAACCATTGTGCTTACATGCATCGACAGGATTAACTTCAGGAACAACTAAAGGAACATCTTTTTCCATACGAAATGCACTTGAATTATCAATCATCAAAGCTCCTGAACTTTTAATAGCATCTTTCCACTTTTTAGATATCGAACCCCCAGCAGAAGCTAAAACTAAATCTACATTTTTAAAACTCTGTTGATTTGTTTCTTGCACTATCAATGTAGTTCCACAAAAGTCCTGTCTCTGCCCAGCCGAGCGATTAGAAGCTAATAAGATTAATTTTTCAATTGGAAAACATCTCTCTTCAAGCAAAGCCAATAATTCCCTGCCTACAACTCCACTCGATCCAAGGATCGCAACTGTAAGAGGTCTATTTGGAAAAAGAAACTGTGGGTTCAAACTTGATAAAGATAATAAAAAGGTTTAACAAAAAATTTTTCTTATTGGAAAAATCAACAAATAACAAATTTTTCGATACTTTTTAGGCCACAATAGCTTTGGAAGTGAATTAACGCTTTCTTACGCTAACCAAATTTGAGAATTCCGTTTCAATGAGTGCTGCCAAATTAAAAGTAACAACCAGTTCGAAACCTAATAGCAGAATTGCTGTGGAGGTTGAAGTGCCCGCAGATCGATGCAAAAATAGTTACAACGAAGCTTTAAGCAAACTCAGCAAATCTATTTCAATTCCTGGTTTTCGCAAAGGCAAAGTTCCAAAAGCAGTAGTCATTCAGCAAATTGGAGTCAAAAGAATACAAGCCTCTGCATTAGAGTCACTTTTGCAAAAAGTATGGACAGAAACATTAGATCAGGAAGGAATCGAACCTTTATGTGAGCCTGAACTCGAGGATGGCTTCGAAACCATTTTAGAAACATTTAACCCTGAAAAAATTCTCACATTAAAACTTGAAACTGATGTGGCTCCTAGTCCAACTTTAAAAAAATCTTCAGGCCTTACTGCTGAAGTAGAGAATTTAATCTTTGATCCAAAAAAAGTAGATGAACTTATTGAGCAATCCAGGGCTCAACTTGCAACTAAGGTCCCAGTGAGTGATCGTGCGGCGAAAAAAGGAGATCTTGCGCTAGTAAGCTTTACAGGGAGTTTCACCGATGATGGAAGCGAAATTGAAGGGGGAAGCGCGAATTCAATAGAAATAGAACTTGAAGAAGGAAGAATGATTCCTGGGTTCATTGAAGGTGTAATTGGAATGAACATCAATGATGAGAAAACATTAAAATGTGAATTTCCTAAGGATTATCATCAAGAGGATGCGAAAGGCAGAAAAGCTGAATTCAAAGTAAGTCTGGAAGATTTAAAAATTAAAGAATTACCAGAACTAAATGACGAATTTGCCAAGCAAGCAAGTGATAAAGAAAATATGAATGACTTACGTGCTGATCTTGAAAAAAGGCTCAAAGAGGATACTGACAGGAAACAAACGAAAAATCGGCAGGACTCACTTCTTGACGCTTTGGTAAAAGAGCTTGAAGTTGAGCTACCAAAAAGTCTTATTGATCAAGAAGTCAGGGTAATTGTTGAACAAACAGCTCAAAATTTTGCCCAGCAGGGAATTGATGTTAAATCAATGTTTACTCCAGAACTTGTTAAATCACTAATGGAGTCTTCAAAAGGAGAAGCAGAGAAAAAGCTTCGACAAAAACTCGCTTTAAATGCTTTGGCTAAGTCGGAAAAAATTGAAGTTTCACAAAAAGAAATCAATGCAAAACTCAAAGAAGTAGAAGCTGATATCAAATTATCAAAAGAAAAGAATATCGATGAAGATCGTCTGAAAGATGCTATAACTGATGATTTATTGCAAGAAAAATTATTGGTATGGCTTGAAGAAAATAATACTATTGTTGAAAAAGCCCCTGAAAAAACTAAGAGTCAAAGCAAGGAGAAAAGCTCTAAAAAGAAAACAACAAATACAAATAAAGAAAAGAAAAGTTCTAAAACACCCAAATCCTAGTTTCTACACATAGATTAAAAGTATTAGCCATCAAAAGTTTAAGTTGATTGAAGCAAGACAAAATCATCCCATCAATAGTTCATGGAAGAACTCCTGTCTATATTCAGGGCCCGGAGTTCTTCCAACAGTAATCGAACAATCAGGTCAGGGTGATCGAGCATTTGATATTTACTCTCGATTGCTTCGTGAAAGAATCATCTTTCTAGGAACTGATGTAAATGATCAAGTTGCAGATGCATTGGTTGCTCAAATGCTTTTTTTAGAAGCTGATGATCCCGAAAAAGATATTCAGTTGTATATCAACTCTCCTGGAGGATCAGTAACTGCTGGACTAGCTATCTATGACACCATGCAGCAAGTGAGTCCGGATGTCATAACAATTTGCTATGGCCTTGCTGCGAGCATGGGTGCTTTTCTTCTCTCTGGAGGGACAAAAGGTAAAAGACTTGCATTGCCCAATTCCAGAATAATGATTCATCAACCTCTTGGTGGCGCTCAAGGTCAAGCTGTAGAAATTGAAATCCAAGCCAAAGAAATTCTCTACTTAAAAGAAACTCTTAATTCACTTTTGGCAGAGCATACTGGGCAAAATATTGACAAGATTTCAGAAGACACTGATCGTGACCACTTTCTTTCTCCCGAAGAAGCGGTTGAATATGGCCTGATCGACAAAGTGGTTTCCAGTCTCAACTCCATATGAATCATTAAGGAAGGCTGACAAGGCATCAATCCTCAGTGATCCTATTAATTGAGACTGTATAAATTCACTCTCGGTCTCCTATTTTATCTGTTTTTTTTAGAGCTCGATGGCAAAATTTGAGGCCCATCTTAAATGCTCCTTCTGTGGCAAAGCCCAAGATCAGGTGAGGAAACTCATTGCTGGTCCAGGAGTTTACATATGCGATGAATGTATCGACTTATGCAACGAGATTTTAGATGAAGAACTAATTGATAATCCAACTCATCAAAGAAGTGGACATGACCATAGCCGTAAAGCGAAAACCACTACAACAACCACTGCTAAACCTGCACCAACTTTGGCCTCCATACCAAAGCCCATTGAAATTAAAAAATTTTTAGATGATCAAGTAGTTGGACAAGAACCAGCAAAAAAAATCTTATCAGTAGCTGTCTATAACCACTACAAGAGACTTGCATGGAAAGGTGACGGATCTGGCGAGACTGATTTAACAGCAACAAAATTACAAAAATCTAATATTTTGCTAATTGGTCCAACTGGATGTGGAAAGACATTACTTGCTCAAACATTAGCTGAAATGCTCGATGTTCCATTTGCTGTTGCTGATGCAACAACACTAACTGAGGCTGGATATGTTGGGGAAGATGTTGAAAATATTCTCTTACGTCTCCTACAAAAAGCCGATATGGATGTGGATCTAGCACAAAGAGGAATTATTTATATTGATGAAATTGACAAAATTGCTAGAAAAAGTGAAAACCCATCCATCACCAGAGATGTTTCCGGAGAAGGCGTGCAGCAAGCTCTTTTAAAAATGCTCGAGGGTACTGTTGCTAACGTGCCACCGCAAGGAGGCAGAAAGCATCCTTACGGTGATTCTATTCAAATTGATACAAGCCAAATACTTTTCATTTGTGGTGGAGCCTTTGTTGGTTTAGACGATGTAGTGCAAAAAAGACTTGGCAAAAATTCAATTGGTTTCATACCAAATGAAAATAGGGGCCGAACCAAGTCCAATCGAGATCGTAATTGCGCAGACTTAATCAATGACCTTGAACCTGATGATTTAGTGAAATACGGTCTAATTCCAGAATTTATTGGGAGAATGCCTGTTAGTGCAATATTAGAGCCATTAAATGCTAAAGCTCTTAAGTCTATTCTCACAGAACCAAGAGATGCCTTAGTAAAACAATTCAGAACCTTATTAAGTATGGATAATGTAGAACTTTCATTTGACGAAGATGCTGTTGAGGCAATTGCACAAGAAGCCTATAAAAGAAAAACTGGAGCTAGAGCTTTGCGAGGAATTGTTGAAGAAATCATGCTAGATCTAATGTATAGCCTGCCATCTCAAACTAAGATTAAAAATTTCAACGTAACAAAAAAAATGGTTGATGAAATCACAGGTGGCAAAGTTGTTCCACTCCTATCAAATGAAAAAAGAATCGTTAAGGAATCTGCTTAGATAAATTAAACTTTTTCAACGCCTATCTTAAATTTAATTATAAAATTTTCAAAAATTAAATTAGTCAAATATTTTATGAATGATTAGTAAATTTGAATATGATCAAATCAATCAAGATTAAATTCATAAATATTTGACTAAAAATGATAAAGACTTACGAGCCATTACATCATAAATATCGCCCAGCAAGCTTTGACGAGCTTGTTGGGCAAGGTCCAATTACATCTACATTAAAACAAGCATTAATCAGTGATCGCATAGCCCCTGCATATATATTTTGTGGGCCTCGAGGAACAGGTAAAACGTCAAGCGCAAGAATTTTTGCAAAATCTTTAAATTGCTTAAAAACTGAAAAAGCGACAACCAAGCCCTGCGGTGAATGTGAATTATGTAAGGGGATTAGCTCTGGAAATGCATTAGATATAATTGAAATTGATGCAGCTTCCAATACAGGTGTTGAAAATATTCGTGAATTAATAGAAAGGTCTAGATTTGCGCCAGCAAAAGCTCGCTGGAAAGTTTATGTCATCGATGAATGTCATATGCTTTCAACCGCAGCTTTTAATGCACTTCTAAAAACTTTAGAAGAACCACCTCCTCAAGTCGTATTTATTCTTGCTACGACCGATCCTCAACGCGTTTTACCGACAATTCTTAGTAGGTGTATGCGCTTTGATTTCAGAAGAATACCTCTCGATGATTTAGAAAGTCATTTAATTAATATTGCTAAAAAAGAAAAGATTTCAATCAACGAAGAGGCAATATCATTAATTGCAAAACATTCCCAAGGAGGATTAAGAGATGCGGAAAGTTTACTTGATCAAGTCAGTTTACTTCCACCACCTATAACTCAATTAAACATCATTAATTTGATAGGAGCTGTACCTGAAGAAGAATTAATTAAATTAGCTAAGTCTTTACTAACTAAAGATCCAAATTCTATTCTAAA
>CACPLK010000004.1 GCA_902634795.1 uncultured Prochlorococcus sp.
GTGATTCAGCTGGTTCACAAGTTAGAAGATCTCCATTTGCAAAAACTTCATATGTTTGAGGGTCAACTTCTATTTTTGGTCTTGCATCATTGAGTTTCATAGATTGTTTAGATACTGTTCTTGTATCTTTAACGGCTGCAAAAGAACGTTCTAATTTTAATCGTTTTGGTACACCAGCATCTATTGCGGTTTCACTTAAAAAAGTAAGGCACGTAGGATTCATCGCCTTTCCAAAGGCGGAAAACATTGGACGACCATGTACAGGTTGTGGAGTTGGAATTGAGGCGTTTGCATCTCCCATTTGAGCCCATGCGATTGAACCTCCTTTGATTACTAAGTCAGGTTTGATTCCAAAGAAGCCTGGTTTCCAAAGTACCAGGTCTGCTAGTTTGCCAACTTCTATTGACCCAACATGACCACTGATTCCATGAGCTATCGCTGGATTAATAGTTACCTTTGAGATATATCTTTTGAGGCGATGATTATCATTCCTTTGATTATCCTCTGGTAAGGCTCCTCTTTGAACTTTCATTTTATGAGCAGTTTGGAAAGTTCTACTAATAACTTCTCCAACTCTTCCCATAGCCTGAGAGTCGCTAGCAATAATAGAAAAGGCTCCCAAGTCGTGGAGTATGTCTTCAGCAGCAATAGTTTCACGACGTATTCTAGACTCTGCAAATGCAATATCCTCAGGGATTTTTGGATCCAAATGATGGCAAACCATCAACATGTCTAAATGCTCTTCAAGAGTATTTAGAGTGAAAGGCCTAGTAGGATTTGTGCTGCTGGGAATCACATTAGACTCTCCACAAATTTTGATAATGTCGGGAGCATGACCACCTCCTGCTCCTTCTGTATGAAAGGTATGAATTGTTCTCCCTTTTATTGCCCGAATCGTATCCTCAACAAAACCAGCTTCGTTTAGCGTATCTGTATGAATACAAACTTGTACGTCTAATTGATCTGCAACACTTAAGCATGAATCAATACAAGCTGGTGTTGTTCCCCAGTCTTCATGAAGTTTTAATCCACAAGCTCCAGCTCTTACTTGCTCTTCTAATGCTGCTTTATTAGTTGCATTGCCTTTCGCAAAGAATCCTAAATTAATAGGGAACCCCTCGGCTGATTGCAGCATCCTTGAGATGTGAAATGCTCCTGGCGTACATGTTGTTGCATTAGTACCTGTTGCTGGACCTGTCCCTCCTCCTAGCATTGTTGTAACACCACTAGCTAAAGCTGTTTCTATTTGTTGTGGACAGATAAAATGAATATGACTATCAATAGCTCCTGCAGTAATAATGTTTCCTTCTCCTGCGATTGCTTCTGTACTGGCTCCTACAATAATGTTGACTCCTTCTTGAGTATCAGGATTGCCAGCTTTTCCAATTCCTGAGATTTTCCCGTCTTTAATGCCAATATCAGCTTTAACAATTCCCCACCAATCCAAAATTAGTGCATTTGTGATAACTGTATCTACTACTCCACTGTCTCTACTTTGTTGTGATTGTCCCATCCCATCACGAATAACTTTACCTCCACCAAATTTAATTTCGTCTCCATAGTGAGTATGATCCTGTTCAACTTCGAGTATTAAGTCTGTATCTGCAAGTCTAATTCGATCCCCTTTAGTCGGACCATAAGTCTCTGCATAGGCTTGGCGAGAAATTTTGAAAGGCATTTTATTTTTGAAGTGAATCGTTTATAAGTCCGTTGAACCCAAAAATTTTACGGTCTCCTCCGTAAGGAACGAGATTTACTTCTCTTTGGTCACCTGGCTCAAATCTGATAGCAGTTCCAGCTGGTATGTCTAACCTTTTACCAAGAGATTTTTGACGGTCAAATTCTAAACCTCTATTAGACTCAAAGAAATGATAATGAGAGCCAATTTGAATTGGTCGATCAGAAGTGTTAGCGACTTTTAGACTTGTGATTTCTCTTTCTTTATTGAGTTCAATAAAACCATCTTCGGTAATAAGTTCTCCAGGAATTAAATAAGACATAATTGTAGTTAGCTAATTGGATTGTGAAGTGTTACCAGCTTTGTTCCATCTGGAAAAACAGCTTCTATTTGAACTTCATGGATTAGTTCGGGCACACCTTCCATGACTTGTTCTTTTGTTAACCATGTGGTTCCTTCGTTCATTAAGGTTGAGACACTCTTTCCATCTCTAGCACCTTCAAGAACTTGAAAGCTAAGCCAAGCAACGGCTTCGGGATGATTTAATTTTAAACCCCTATTTAATCTTCGCTCTGCCAAAAGAGCAGCGGTCACTACAAGTAATTTGTCTTTTTCTTGAGGGCTTAAGTACATTTTTTAATAGTTAGAAATTCACTTTACTAGCAAAGAAATGCTTAAAAGTTCATGATGGACATTTTGTATCTGTTAATGGATCCTCTTGCATTGGCCAAATCCTCATGTATTCAGGCATGCTTAAGTTCCTGAAAACTCTCGTAAGACTCCAAACTCTATAAAACCAAAACCGAGCTGATTGAGTTGATGAGCCTGTATACCTCGCTGATATTCCATTTTCAAGAAGACTGCAAGTCATGAATCCTTCAAGTCCATATCTTTGTTGTTGGCATTTTATTAGTAAATCGGATAAATCTTTTTGGTTTTTGCCTTTAGGTGTTATCCAAGTTAAAGATCCAAATACTGGTTGGTTTTCTAAACCATGAATTGATTTTAGAGCTTCTCCAGATAGCTCTAATCGATCACTAAATTCATAATGTTTACCTTGAGGATTTTCCCTGAAAATTTCCAAAGATGATCTCCATACTCCACTTCCAAGTTCTTCTCCTGCCGCAGTTCGTCCTAGGCGGACCAAATCAACACATAAAAAGCTTGATGAGGGATCAAGATTAACTGTAATATTTTGTTCGAAAAGACCTCCCTGATAAATAATTAATTCTTGAGGTATCCACTCAAAGTCAGCATTTTTTTTAATCTGAAAATAACATTTTTGATTAGCCCATCTCCCTTGCGGATTTAATTTTGACCTACCTCTGCTTCCATAAACTTTTTGGGCTGCTACAGAAGAACATATAGCACTGCTATCTTCTTCAGCGTCTACATTTATTGTTAGTTGATCACCGCCAACAATGCCTCCAGCACTATGGAGAATTGGTATTTCACATCTTCCATCTTTTTTATCATTGAACACTCTCATTAATTTTAATGGAGCAGTGCATTTTGCTTGATGAATTGTTTTGAGACTATCTATCCTTTTAAGACTTGACTTTTTGAAAAGCCTTAGATCACAAGTCCCATGCCATTGAGATGTCATTGTATGGTTGTATCGATTGTGCTCATTTAGTATTGAGAAAATAATAAATGTCTTATGAGGCAGGTATAACCTATAAAATTTAGATCTAAAAAAAATTGAAGCTTGTCACACGAATTAATCTATCTCACAGAGAGAATTAGTGCTCAAGTTATAGAACATAGTCTTCGACTTCCCTTGTCAGCAAAAGAGAGGACTCAACTTCGGGGCATGAGATCAACATTAGATGGAATTGATGTTATTTTAAATTTGCCTAGAGGAGGCGGTAGATTAATGCCTGGAGAGGTATTGAAAAGTGATAATTCACAAGTTTTTGTCACCATAGAGGCGGCTCAAGAAGATCTAATAAGAATTAGTTCAGAAAATAGATTGAAATTATTAAAAGCTGCATATCATTTAGGTAATAGACATGTTGAGATTGAATTGCATGATAAAGAGTTATATTTACTCAATGATTTAGTTATGAAAAAGATGTTAGAAAGACAAGGATTTTTAATAGAAAATTTTAAAAGACCTTTCGCTCCAGAGACTGGTGCTTATGAGTAGAAAGTTTGATTAACTTCGTTCATGAAACTTGAGTTTTTACAATTAATCAGTCCATCACTACCAGTTGGCGCTTTCAGTTACTCAGAAGGATTGGAGTGGCTGGTTCAAAATAAAAAAGTATCTGATGAGAAAAGCCTTTTCAATTGGATTGAAAGTGAACTATCTAGAGGCCAGATAACAATTGAGGCAAGCTCAATTTCTCACATAATGAGAGATTTAATCAATTGGAATGATTATAAAGATGTTGAATATAAGTTAATTATTGATGAGTGGAATTCTTGGCTTAGTTCACTAAGAGATTCTCCAGATGTTAGATCTCAACAAATACAAATGGGTGAATCTCTATTACAGCTTCTCATTGATCTTGATCATCCGCTTCCTGGTAATGAAAAGAAATTGATATGGCCGATAGCCTGGGCTTGGGCTGGAGTTAGCTGGGATATATCTGAAATTGATTTAGTGGAAGGATTTTTATATAGTTGGGTCGCTAATCAATTGAGTGCAGCGTTAAGACTATTGTCATTAGGACCCACAAAAGCTCAACAGCTTCAAAAAAAATCACTATTGCTTATTAAGTCTCAAGCAAGTTTCTTATTGAAACAGAATCCTAAAGAAATTTGGGTTAGTGATGTTGGTGCGATCATGGCCCAACAATCGCATGTAGAACTTTATTCAAGATTATTTAGAAGCTAATGGAAAGTAAATTGAGAGTTGGCATAGCTGGTCCAGTAGGATCTGGTAAAACGGCTATTATTCAGAGACTATGTGAAAACCTTAAAGACCACTTTGAGATTGCAGTAGTAACAAATGATATCTACACTCAAGAAGATGCAAAGTTTTTAACTAATTCAAAGGCTTTAGCACCTGAACGTATCAAAGGAGTTGAAACTGGAGGATGTCCGCATACAGCTATAAGAGAAGATTGTTCTATTAATAGAATTGCTGTTGAAGAATTAGAACATAAATTTACAGCTTTAGATTTAGTATTTGTTGAAAGTGGTGGCGATAATCTTTCTGCTAGTTTTAGCCCTGAGTTGGTCGACATATGTATATACATAATCGATGTCGCAGCTGGAGATAAGATCCCCAGGAAAGGCGGCCCAGGAATCACACGTTCAGATTTATTGGTGATCAATAAGATTGACCTTGCTGAAATGGTTGGAGCAAACTTGAAAATAATGGAGAGGGATACTCTATTAATGAGAAAAAATCTTCCCTGGTGCTTTACCAATACCAAAACAGGGGAGGGAATAAAAACAATCGAGGATTTTTTGTGTAATCAGATACTTTAATCTCGAAAGAAGGTATCTATTCATACAAAAACTTATCTTCGTTTACTGAAATAGCTAAATTAGTCTCATTCGCTACAAAAAGAGGTGTGTTCAGTTGGATACTTTCCCTAAACCCCAAGGTGGGCTCAAAACTAAATTTAGTTAGTAATTCATGAAGCTTTCAAAGCGCATTTTTGCAGGCCTAGCTACTGCCTCATTGGCCGTAACTGTTACTGCTTGTGGTGGATCAGATTCCTCAGGTAACTTTGATGACACCGTAACTGTTGGAATTCTCCATTCTCTATCTGGGACAATGGCAATCTCCGAATCAACTCTTGTTGATACAGAGAAAATGGCTATTGAGGAGATCAATGCAGCTGGTGGTGTAACAGTCGATGGTAAAAGCTATAAAATCGAGTACATCGTTGAAGATGGTGCTTCAGATTGGCCTACCTTTGCTGAAAAATCTAAAAAGTTAATTGACCAGGATGGAGTACCAGTTGTCTTTGGTGGCTGGACATCTGCAAGTCGTAAGGCAATGCTTCCGGTCTATGAATCTAAAGATGCATTCCTTTATTACCCCATTCAATATGAGGCACAAGAGTGCTCGAATAATATTTTCTATACCGGGGCGACTCCTAATCAGCAATCTGAGCCTGCTACAGATTTCATGTACAAACGCTCACCAGCTGCTGGAGGAGATTTCTTCTTAGTTGGTTCTGATTATGTTTTCCCAAGAACTTCCAATACAATTACTAAAGCTCAGGTTAAACAACTTGGCGGTAAAGTTGTAGGCGAAGATTACCTTCCTTTGGGTAATACAGAAGTAGCTCCTATTATCTCCAAGATTAAAGTTGCTCTTCCTGATGGTGGAATCATCGTTAACACTTTGAACGGTGACCAAAACGTTGCTTTCTTCAAACAAATCCAGGACGCAGGAATTACTCCTTCCAATGGTTATTACGTAATGAACTACTCCATTGCGGAAGAAGAGATTAGTACAATTGGACCTGAGTTCCTTGAGGGCCACTATGGTGCTTGGAACTACATGATGTCTATTGATACTCCAGCCTCTAAGAAATTTGCTAAGAGCTTTAAGAAGAGATGGGGTAGTGATCGTGTTGTGGCTGATCCTCAAGAATCTGCTTATAACATGGTTTATCTTTGGAAGCAGGCAGTTGAAGATGCAGGAACATTTGATGACAATGCGGTTAGAGAAGCATTGGTGGGGCAGACATTTGATGCTCCTCAAGGGCCAGTAGAAGTTATGGCAAATCATCACCTATCTCAAACAGTGAGAATCGGTGAAATCAACTCAGAGGGTGGATTTACGATCCTTGAAGAAACAGGAGTAGTTGAACCACAAGCATGGAACCAAAAACATCCAAGTTCAAAAGGTTTCGCTTGTGATTGGACTGATCCTAAGAAAGGTGAAAAATATAGGATGTGATTATATTTTTGACTTATAAATAGATTCTAATAAGGAGCCTTTAGGCTCCTTATTTCTTTAAAAAAACAACCAAGCTAGTGCAACTTTTTCTTGAAAGCCTCTTTAATGGCGTTGCTATTGGCTCAGTTTTGCTTGTCGCAGCACTGGGACTAGCAATTGTCTTCGGTTTAATGGGTGTCATCAATCTTGCTCATGGGGAATTGATGATGCTTGGTGCTTATTCAACATACATAACCCAATTAATTTTCAAACAAGTTTCTTTTTTAAAACCTTTTTATGATTCATATGTCATAGTTGCAATTGGGATTGCTTTTTTAGTTAGCGGAACAGTTGGGATTCTTTTAGAACGAACGGTTATTAGACGTCTCTATGGAAGTCCTCTTGAAACACTTCTAGCTACATGGGGAGTGAGCCTAATCCTACAACAATTTGTTAGAAGCGTTCCGCTGGCCTATGCAAGTGGTTTGGTGATAGCACTTTTCTTTGGATTATTTTCACCATTATTTATTTCGGATGACTTACTTCATGGTGCAAAAGGTAAATTAATAAGAGCATCTACTTGGGGATTCTCAGCGTTATTGGGTGTCGCAACAGGAGGTATTTTATCTTCTTTAGTAAGTAAACTTAGTCGTGCTAGTGCAAGGAATGTTGACGTTACAGCTCCTTCTTGGATGAGAGGTGGAATTGATTTTGTTGGAATTACTTTTCCTAAAACTCGTCTTTTAATAATCCTTATTACCTTGATATCTGTTTTAATAGTCATTTTCTTTCTTGATAAAACAGCTTGGGGAATAAGAATTAGAGCAGTAACTCAAAATAGACCTATGAGTGATTGTTTAGGTATATCAACAGAAACAGTAGATATTATTACTTTTGGAATTGGATCTGGTTTGGCTGGTGTCGCAGGAGTTGCGGTTTCACTTCTTGGCTCTGTGGGACCAAATGTTGGTGGAAATTACATAGTGGGATGTTTTATGGTTGTCGTTCTTGGTGGAGTGGGCAATTTGTTAGGCACAATCCTTGCTTCTTTCTCGATTGGAATAATGACCGATTTGATAGGAGCAGGACGACTCCTGACCATTTGGCCAGAGATGCCATCTCCTCTTTATTCAACAATAGATTTTTTTGCGACAACAAGCATGGCTAGAGTAATGATATTTGCTCTAATAGTTATATTCCTTCAATTCAGACCAACTGGGATGTTCCCCCAAAAAGGAAGAATGGTGGAGTCCTGATTTATGAGTATTTTTTCTACAAAAAAAAGTTGGATTAACCTAACTATTTGGGTGTTAATCATTGCTTTAATTATTGCTGCACCATCAGTACTTCCTGTTTTTAGATTAAATCTCTTAGGAAGATATTTGTCTCTTGCAATAGTAGCTCTTGGGGTTGATTTGATTTGGGGATTCACAGGGATGTTGAGTTTAGGTCAAGGAATTTTCTTTGCTCTTGGTGGATATTGCGCTGCAATGTTCCTCCAATTGAATAGTGCAGGAGAATTCCCAAATGGTATTCCCGAGTTTTTTGGTTTGTATGGAGTTGAAAAACTTCCTTTCTTCTGGGAACCATTTAAAAGTTCAATTTTTACTCTTATTTCCATTTGGTTGTTACCGGCAATAATTGCTGGTCTTCTTGGGTATCTAGTTTTTAGAAATAGAATTAAAGGTGTTTATTTTTCAATTCTTACACAAGCAGCTCTTTTAGTTTTCTTCAATTTCTTTAATGGTCAACAGAAATTGATTAATGGAACAAATGGTCTAAAAACAGACGTGACTCAACTTTTTGGACAAATGGTAGGTTCAGAAATAATGCAAAGATGGTTTTTTTGGATAACAGCGATTTTAGTAATATTTGCATGGTTTTTTGCGCGGTGGATTGTTCGAGATAGATTTGGAAATATTCTTATAGGAATTAGAGACGATGAAGCTCGAGTACGTTTTACTGGATATAATCCAGTAATTTTTAAAACAATAATTTTTTCAATAGCAGGAGGATTAGCTGGTGTTTCAGGGGCTTTGTATACAGTTCAATCTGGAATAGTGTCTCCTCAATTTATGACCGTTCCTTTCTCTATAGAAATGGTTATTTGGGTTGCCGTGGGAGGTAGAGGAACTTTATTAGGGGCAATTCTTGGAGCTGTTTTAATTAATTATGCAAAAAGTTTGGTGAGTGAAGCATTACCAGCAAGCTGGATGTTTATTCAAGGTGGATTATTTATTCTTGTTGTAACAGCTCTTCCAGAAGGGGTACTAGGATGGATAAGAACAGGTGGTCCAAAGAAATTACTTTTTTTAATAGGGATTAATAAAAAACTAGAGACATATCCAAGTCTTGAAGTTAATGAACAAGGTGAGGTGAAATCATGAATTCTCCATTGCTAGAGCTAAAGCAAATTTCAGTTAGTTTTGAAGGATTTCTTGCCCTCAGAGATCTTGATCTGGCTTTGAATCAAGGCGAGCTTAGAGCAGTTATTGGACCCAATGGTGCAGGTAAAACTACATTTTTAGATGTAATTACTGGAAAAGTAGCACCTACAAAGGGGGATGTGATTTTTAAAGAAAAATCGTTGCTTGGTCAAAAAGAGTTTCGTATAGCAAGGAAAGGGATTGGAAGAAAATTTCAAAGTCCTAGGATATTTGAGAATTTATCTGTACAAGAAAATTTAGCACTATCAGTTAGTAGACCTAAAACTCCTTTTTCATTATTAATTAATAGTTTAAAGGTTAAGCATTTAGATCAAATTCAACATTTGATGAGTATTGTCAACCTTCAATCAAAAGCCAATATCCGGGCTGGATCGCTTTCTCATGGTCAAAAACAATGGCTTGAGATAGCGATGCTGGTTGGACAAGACCCTGATCTTTTACTTGTTGATGAACCTGTAGCTGGTTTGACTGATGAAGAAACAGATTTAACTGCTGATCTTCTTAAATCTTTAGCTGGCGATCATACTGTATTAGTCATTGATCATGATATGGAATTTATTCGTAGACTTGATTGTCCTGTTAGTGTTTTGCATCAAGGGCATGTATTGAAAGAGGGATCAATGAGCGACATACAAAAAGATCCTTTAGTGATAGAGGTTTATCTAGGAAAATCTGAGGAGGAAGAAGAATGACTATGCTTCAGATAAAAGGCTTGAATACCTACTATGGAGAGAGTCATATTCTTCGGGATGTTGATATGAATATCAATCAAGGTGAGATGATTTGTCTTATTGGTCGTAATGGAGTAGGTAAAACAACTTTGCTTAAATCTTTAATAGGGTTATTAACTCCACGGCGTGGAGAGATTATTTTTAATGGAGATTTGGTAAATAGAAAGCCACCTCATCAAAGGGCTCGTTCCGGAATTGCATATGTTCCTCAAGGACGTGAGATAATCCCTTATCTAACCGTAGAGGAAAATCTTCAACTTGGATTGGAAGCTTTGCCTGGAGGGCTAGCGAAGCATAAAAAGATTGATGAACTTGTATATGAACTTTTTCCTGTTTTAAAACAATTTCTAGTTCGTAAAGGAGGTGACTTAAGCGGAGGGCAACAGCAACAACTTGCAATTGCGCGAGCATTACTTGGAAAACCAAAGTTACTTTTACTTGATGAACCAACCGAAGGAATACAACCGAATATCGTTCAAGATATTGAGTCAGCAGTTAAAAGGATCATTAGTGAGACTGGTGTTGGAGTTTTATTGGTAGAGCAACATTTGCATTTCGTGAGGCAAGCAGATCGTTATTATGCAATGCAACGCGGTGGAATAGTAGCTAATGGCCCAACGAGTGAATTAAGTAAATCTGTCGTTGAGAAATTTCTTAGTGTTTAAGTCTTTCTTGTTTGAGTAAAAGCAGTTTCTCTCTCAATTTTGTCCTGGCAAGTAGAGCAAAGAATATGACCTTTCTTTTTCCAAAAAGTCTTTGTTGACCTTTCGATATTTTGTCCACAGCCAAGGCATTTAAAGAGTGGACTCATTTAATACTGAATATTTTTTATATAATTATTTATAATACTATTTTTGGTCTGTCGTAATATATACCATATCCTTTGGGAAGAAGTCTTTTCTTTTTGTAAATAAGATTAAATAATTTAATTAATATTAAAAAGCATTTTTTGATACTTGTAGTCTTTATTTAGTTTGTTATTAAATAAATAACTTCTTTTTAGTAAATGTCTTTCGAAAGACTAAGCAAAACTGAAATAGTTCATGGAAGGGCTGCAATGTCAGGTGTATTATTTATTTTAATTCTAGAAATAGCAACTAAAATAAATTTTTCTTAGATACTATATATATGAAATTAAATTGGTTTTATTACAACCTAATTCAGTTAAGCTACTTTTAAAAATAGAGAATCTTTTATTCTCTTAATTTCTCCATCTTTCCATAACCATATAATAGGCTCTATGGATTTTGCTTGTTGTAGATCAATTCTGTTTTCAATACTTATAGGATTAAATTCTGCATTTGCTTCAAATTGTTTATCTCTAATTGCCTGATTGATAACAATACTTCCATTCTTTCCAGATATTGATCTATGAAATGTACCTATAGGTATTTGAAGTGCACCCATGAATCTATGGAGATGAATTATGTGATGGGGTTCATCCCAAAGAGGATTTAGTAGTGTGAAAGTTCTATCTCCCTCAAGTACAAGATTATTATCTGTTTGATGATGATGTACATAATATTGCTCAAAGCCATTTAAATCAGGAGGTGAAGTGGCTCCTCCTTTATGAATCACAATATCACTACCATTTGAACCTTCAACACTGGCATCTAAAAAAGTTACTTCAGGAGTCTCTCGAAAAATATTAACAGGTACAAAAATGAGTTTCATCAAAAATTTTATTTGTTTCAGACATTACTTGAATATATATTCCTAACTGTAGTAATTAATTCATTTTTAGATAATCATTCGCTTTTAGTAAAAAGAATAAAGTATTTAAATATACTGAAAAGTAGTAATATTGTTTGTTTTATTTAGCTAACAAAGCAATTAATGATACATAAGATTATGAAAAATATTAATAAGTTAATTAATATAATATCTTGCTAAATCATGTCTAAATCAAGCATTAAAAATAAAAAACTTTTGGTTGATAAAATGGTTAAAGCTTTTCAATCTATCCCTGCATCAGCGATTAGTTTTTCAAACATAAAAAAAAATTAAACACATCACCTACGATACACTTTTGAGATACTTTGCTAGCGGATTATTTTTATTATCCCATGGCCTTTTGGTTTTAGATCATCTAGGGTTCGGAGCAGCTCTCCATGGAATTGGTGAGGTCTTTTTTGCTCCCTGGGCTATTAAGCAGAAAGCATGGGACTTGGTTTTTATAGCTTTTTTATTTGGTGCATTTGATCTTTGGGGCACTTTAAAATTAGGATTTAATTAGAAAATTCAATAGTTTAAATATTCTTTTGTTTAAGATTAGGGAGGGAGGTCAATACCCTTCCCAGTAGCGGTGACCTCCCTACAGAAAACTTTGGAACGGGTTTTCTGATAAAACAGTTATAAGTAATCTAGTTGAATAAGTTCAGACTTAATTGATACAAAATTAAAAATCTATCAAGAATTTTTATATCTTATGAATTTATTTAATCAGTTCTTGATTAGATAGAATTTTTTTTCGTTTCACTTTTTTTAATTCGTGCATACCTTCTATTTGTTGATAGATGGATTGAAGCTGGTCGCAAATATGTTCAGTATTGTCTACTTTGTATAATCTAAGTAGCATTTTTTCTATTTGCTCTTTGCATTCTAAAAAGACATGACAATCTATTGTGCCTGGCTCATATTGCATGTTTAAGATGAAAGGAATATACAAATAAAGGAATCAATAAATTAAATCTGTATTTATTGATTCCAAATAATAAAATTGATCTGATTTATTATTTATAAAAATAATAAATTTATAAAGTATAATTTAGAATGATACTTCTATCAAGAATAAGTTTTTTATTGCTTGTTAACCCATTTCGGCTTTCATAGCTTCATGGATTCTCTTACTCATGATTTCATGACCACAATATTGCAAGTGCACTTCTTGTGACCCTTTAGCGGATTTAGTTTGAGTGTACTTAAGTCCTCTGTAAGTTAGCTCAGCCATTGGAATGATTTTCAATGTTCAAGTCCCCGTTCCATGGCTTGAATCTAACTGCGACTCATATTGAGCTGAACGTCTATAGATAATACACAATACATTCTCAATCTGTTGATGTGTCTTCAAAAATTATTATCAATCTATATCTGAACTCCCAATTCATTAAACAATCTAGAGAGAATCAGAATGAATATTCATAATGAGAGGTCTTATTTAAATGAATGAAATAAGTAATTAACTATCGAGCCAGTCTAGAAATGTATGAATCTCTTGAACCGGCATTTATCCATCCGGTCGCAATTGTTTTTGGATGAGTCTTATTAACTCGACCTCTATGAATATGTGAAAGACCAGCGGGAAAAATAACTAATTTTCCTCTTTCCGCTGTCTCATGATATTCCTGCCAGTGAAATTCTGTTCCTCCTGAATTGACATCATTGCAATAGAGAATCCAAGCTAAGACTCTGTGGACTGGTTCGGTCGCTTCTTCACTAACAGTCCAGTCACAGTGCCATTTCTTAAATCCCTCCCCAGGAGCATAACGTTGTAGGTTGAAAATGGGATTAACAAAGAGTGATTGTTCAGGAGCGCATTCTCTAAAAAGTGGGCGTTCTTGAAGGTATTTTTGAAGGCCAGCATTAACTCCTCTTACTATTACGTCAGATAACGCAAATGATTCTGGATCAGTTCGATCTATTGCTATAAGGCTGATATCAGTAGAAATTTTTGCAGGGTCTGAATCATTATTTCCCCCATTACTGAAGGCGATTCCATTGCGATACAAGTCTGTGCGACGATCGAAAAATGACATCACACCATCCGCAACAGATTCAAAACCTTTATTTCTATAACTAGCTATTAAATTCATAGAATTTTTTTAAGGTTTTTTATCTCTGGATACTTTAAATCGCTTGAAAGTACCAATTTAATAAAAATTTGAGATAGACTTCCACTCTCATGCTTGGCTAGCAGTTGTGTTTAATTTAGTTGAAGTTGTTTTAGTAAAAAGTCTATAAATTAGGCGGCAGTCTTGTCTTTTAGAGATCTTAAATATCTCTTTCTTTGACCGCTACCTTCAACTTCAAAATGCCAAGTAGGTTGTTTCTTGTCGGTTTTTTTTAAGTTAACGCCAGAATTGCTTGTGCTTAACTTCTTCTTAATCTGTGTTTTCATGGGCTTATTAAAGCACATTCTCTAATTCTTTATGGTTCGGTCGTTACTTTCTCTTCTAGTAAATAGATAATAAAAAAGAGGCCCAGTTGAACCTCTCTTTGAAATTGAAAACAATTGTGACCTTGACCTATGCAATTCCTCGGTTCTTGTAAGGGTCATCTCTGAAAGGCTGTGCCTCAAAACTTGGAGGTGAGTTATCTTTATAAGGATGAAATAGAGCATTTCCCATTGAAATGAGTACTTCTTGAAGCCAAAGAATTGTTTTTTTCATTGAGTCCTCTGGTGGAATATAACCATATATAAGTTATGTGGAATATTTATACATCAGTAAAAACTCCTCTTGTTGAATTTTTAATTTTCTAGGCAATAGCAATCGAGCAGCCCTCGAGTATCTATTGCAAATAAGAAAGTTTGACCTTATTCGAATTCTTGAAGTGACGTTTTCGTCCGAACCTTAAAATTCCAAACCGTAATTCCTCCGTTTGCATTTATTGCAGCCAAGGCAGTGTCATCAGGGTGCCAAGCGATTTGGCTTACAAGGTCACCTGAAAATGCACCACCAACTGGATCACCCTGACCATTTGCTTGGAGGAACCAAGAAAAAACTGAACCATCTCTCGCGCCAGAAGCTAAAAGCATCCCGCTATGTGAGAAAGCAAGGCATGAAATGGGTTCGGTATGAAGCATTAACTCTCCAGGTACAGTGCCCTCAGGACCATCGTCTTGAAAACTCCAAACCGTTACTCGATCACTACCCCCAGTAGCAAGAACTGTGCCAGTTTGATCAAAAGCTAGGTGGCTTGGTTTGCCTGGATATCCTGTCATCTCTGAATCTTCATCTGTTGAACGACGCCAGAAATGAACAGAATTATCCTGACTGCCGCATGCCACTATGTCTCCATCTGGACTAAGCACCATTGATACCAGTGAGCCTCGCCACTCCAACTTTTGATTGATCTTGTCGTTTACTACATCAAAAAAAGTGACTTGGCCATAGCATGCTGTTGCTAATTCATTTGAATTAGACCAAGCAATCGCGCTAACAGTGCTGGGATGCTCCTCTGATCGCCAATGTTCTTGACCTTTATCATCAAAAACATAGACGTATTTAGTAAAAACTACTGCTAAAAATTTTCCGTCTGGGGACCACTTGATGTGCTCAACCCATCCTTTCCCAAGTTCCAAAGCATTAGTTGCCGTACCCTCTTGGCTTTCCCATATATTCACATGTCCATCTTGGCCAGCAGTTGCAAAAGTCTTTCCATTTGGATGTATAGACATTGCGAGTAAGCCACCTTTATGTATGTCTTTTATTTGCCAAATGAGCTTTCCAGATTTTCCCTCAAATGCGTAAAGCCCACCAGCGACATCACCTACTAAAAAAGTTTTCCCTTCTAGTGCCCAGCCGCAGACAATCGCATAGTCGTCAACTTGCGTAGACCAACCTTCATGAAGCATTCCCTTGGGACTAAATGCTTCTATACCAGACATTTGTCAAACTCCCTGCTCATTTCTGCTGCATCAAGATTTCTACCGATAAAGACGAGTTGGTTACGGCGAGGTTCATTGCCCCATTCTTTATCAGGTTGTGCTGTGAAGAGCATGTGTACTCCTTGAAAAACTATTCGCTTAGATTCACCCGCATAACTAATGAAACCTTTGGTGCGAAATATATCCACACCTTTCTCAGACAAAAGTCGACTTAGCCATCTATTGAGTTTCTCCGGATCTACATCACCCTCTCGCTCGATAGCGATTGAACCTACTTCGTCATCGTGTTCGTGTTCAGCTACCCAAACCCTCTCAGCTATTGGAGAAATTGTAGAGATGTTCTGATTATTATCTATCTCGTCTGTAGAAGGAGTATTTACTTTCGTTAATTTCATATTAAATTCTTCGGCTGTATGTTGAGTGAATAGACCTATATCCCTTGCCTTATCAACATCTATGAAGAAGGACTTAGTCCCTTCGGATTGCAGTTGAAGGCTCACATGTTTGCCGACTGGAACCATATCCCCTGGATTCATAAGTTGTTCTTGTTCGGCATATAGTCTTACGCATGATTCAGCCCCTGAGTTGAGTGATGTCTCATCCTTGCCTTGGTTTAATAACAGTACGAGAGACATTGTGGGGTCTGGACCTTCTTCGAGCGTAAGTTCATAGCGACCTTTTTCAAGTGAAAAAACACCTGTCCACTCAAATGGGTATTCTGGTTCAAGAAAAGTTGGACGACGCTGAAGTACTTGATCTAGATCAAAAGCACTTAGATTTAGCACAGTATCAATTGAGACGTCTGCTTGTTTACTGCGTATGACACGAGCCATACGATTCATATCGCGTAGCCGTGATTCTAAGTTGTCGAGTGATTCATCTGAAACTAGATCGGTTTTATTTAGGACAAGGACGTCAGCAAAGGCAACTTGCTCCGAACTCTCATCACTTCGACCAAGTTGTTGATCTATATGGGCTGCATCAACAAGTGTGACTATTCCATCAAGTGAAAACTCCTCACGGATTTCATCGTCCATAAAGAATGTCTGAGCGACAGGACCAGGATCAGCGAGGCCAGTAGTTTCAACTAATACATAGTCAAATTTGTCTCGCCTCTTCATGAGGTTTCCTAGTACACGAATTAAATCTCCACGTACGGTGCAGCAGATGCAACCATTGGACATCTCGAAGACCTCTTCGTCAGCATTGATTACTAATCCTTGATCAATACCAACTTCACCATATTCATTTTCAATAACAGCTATTTTTTTACCATGTTCTTCGCTCAGGATTCGATTAAGTAGAGTAGTTTTGCCAGATCCTAGGAAACCAGTCAATATGGTAACCGGTACTTTTTCCTTAATGCTCATTTCCTTTAGCTAATAATGTGAACAATGAGAGTTGTCAAGAGAAATATCAGTTAGCCAATTCTCTTGTATTCCCAATAAATCTAGCGACTTTGATTCAAAATCATCTAGCTCGAAATAATTGTAAGGAACTTTTAATCTTACTGTACTTTTTCCATTTTCTCTCTTAAGCGAATGATTTGAAAATTGAAGTTCTTTTAAATTGTCATCGAAGTCAGTTGAGATAGTAAGTTTTAAGATTTTATCTCTATCCCATGGGGCTTTATCCATAAAACTTGCCTGATCTTCCCAGTGTTGTCTGTAGGCGTTAAACCCTTTAGTTGGAAACATTTTTGTTGCAAACCTGTCTGCATTTTATCAATGTAGACAGGTTTGTATTTGTAAAAGTTAAGGGTTACTTAAATCATTCCATTTACTCTCAAGTTCATCACCCTCTTTCTCGTCACATTCTCCACCAAGCGAATCAACAATTGTACATGTGTTGTGTACTGCTACTGAAACAGTATTCCCTTCTAGCATTAGACCATCAACAAAGATCTGATTTCTTGCAATAGGGGTGGAAGTTTGTCTGCTAAGGTTTTTCAATAGCTTGGAAGGAGGCTTTTGCTCAGCGAATAATACTTTCACGTTTTCTTCTTTCAGCTCGGCTATTACCGTTGAAATAGTCTCTGGTCGAAGGCTGGAAGAATCACCAACGTAATCTAATAAACTCAAAGTCTTCAAGCCAAATGCATCTCCGTAATATTCCATCGCTTTGTGCTTAGAAACGATTGTCCTTCGATCAGTAGGAATTGTGGCAACTTGTTTTTGAGTCCATAAATCGAGATCTTCCAAAATAGAATTAACGGCTTGAGTCCTCTCTTTTAAAACTTTTTTTGTTTCTCTGTCAAAGAAGGAAATTTTCTTATTGATATTTTTAGAAATGACATTTCCCATCTTGATGATGTTATGAGGGTCATGCCAGATATGAGGATCTAGCCCACCATGGTCATGGTGATGATGGTGATCGCCTTCATCTGGGACTTGAGCAATCGGTTCAACATCGTCGCCTGAAATATCCTTAAAGAAATGTTCGTCGGCTTCAAATTCAAAAGGCATATGCTCAGTAAAGAATGCATATTTACCAGCTTTTTTGATTTCTACAGTAAATGTTGTGATGTCTTTCTTCTCATTAAATGAGAGAAAATATGCTTTTTCCTGCGCAACAAGTTTGTCATTATTGCGTTTAGTTTCTGAATCCTGAGACCCTAATAATTCTTTAGCAAGCTCTTCTGATGCTTCAATATCACCAGAGTTGAGAATAACCATTTTCATTGCAGGATCAGCATAGTCTCCATCGACTTTGGCAAAAGACCATTTGTATGTTCCTGCTGAAAGATCAAAAACACCAGCCCATTCAAAAGCTCCCTCTCCATGGGCATCGCCATGATCATCGTGGTCGTCATGATCGTCATGCTTAGCAGCTGAATGATCGTCATGATCATCGTGGTCATCATCCTTAGCAGCTGAATGATCATCGTGATCGTCATGATGATCGTCTATTTCTATTGCACTTACGCCTACAACAACAGTTAAAGGATTATCTAACCATTTTTTCATTGCAGGGGTCATCTCTGAACCAAGAGTAAATACTTGGTTTGCACTTTTTAGTGTTTGAGCTTGCCTTGGAGTGATTTTGACATCATGAACATCTTGTTTTCTATCAATTAAGCAGGTTACAGGTGTTGAAGGTGGTGCAATAGCAGAAACGACATCGCAGACTAATGGCTCTACGGCAACAATTGGTTTTGAATTTGCCTGTGCACTCTGATTAATTCCAGAAAACAAAAATGCTCCAGCAACAAGAGAACTTTTTAGAGCTGTTTTATTGATTATGGATTTAGCCTTTTTGGACTGATTAGAAAAATTCGACATCAAAAATATTAAGTGTATCTAAAACGATAATCATTTTCATTTGGTCTTGGCAAGTATATTATGTTGCTTGTCAGCAAATCCTCTAATTGATGTCTAGTCTGATTGCTGAAAATGTGACATATTCCTATTCGAGTAATATCAAACCTGCTTTAAGCAAGGTTTCTCTAAAGCTTGAGCAAGGTACTTTGACTGCTCTTGTTGGTCCGAATGGCGCTGGTAAGTCTACATTATTAAGCTTGCTGCAAGGTAGTAGCAAGCCGGATCAAGGAGAAATTACTGTTGACGGAAAGCCTTTGATTAATAATCGATCTCAAGTGGCTTTAATGCCTCAGAGGGGAAAGCTGAATTGGAATTTTCCAATTACTGTTGAAGGATTAGTTGCTTTAGGTCGAGTAAATCATTCTAAATCGACTTGTTGTGAATTAGAAGCAGCTCTTCAACGTGTTGGAATATCTCATTTAGCAAAAAGGAGACTTGATGCTTTGTCTGGTGGACAGCAACAAAGAGCATTACTTGCAAAAACATTAATGAATCCAGCCAAAATTTTTCTTCTTGATGAACCTTGCTCCGCCTTTGATCCTCCCGCTAAAGAAGATTTCCTTTTAATCATCCGTCAGCTGGCCGATTCGGGATTCACGGTTTTTGTTAGTAGTCATGACTGGGGAACATCTTTGAATGCCTATGACAAGGTTGTTGCTTTAGACAAAATTATTTTGGCTTCAGGCAGTCCTCAGGAAGTTCAGGAAAAACTTAGTTCAATTAATTATTTAAGGTGGAAGTTATAGGTTTGATTCATGTTCATGTAATCTTATCCAGCATTAAGTTGCTGAGAACAATTTTGGCAGAGACCAAAGTACTCAAGAGTATGAAACAAAAGCTCAAATTTTTTAGAAGTGTTTTTCGATAGATCCATCATTTTGACCGGACATCCCTTCAAGCGTGTTGTTTCTCCACAGCTTACGCAAGTTAAATGATGAATATCTCTTTCAACTGGCGCATAAAGAACCTCACCATTGGGAAGATGTCTGGAACGAATCAAACCTTGCTTTACGAGTGCTTGTAGGTTTCGATAGACCGTGGTCAGTCCCATTGCCTTTTCACCATTGTGAAGTTGTCTGTGCAGTTCTTGCCCACTCAATTCATCAGTACATTTCTTGAGTTCATTGAGCAGTTGTTGCTGACGTCTAGTGATTTCAGGCTTGCTTGTACTCATAAGCAAGATCTTAATTTGATCTCTAATACTGACCATACTGAATCATTGGCTTAATGTCTTTTTTAAATACAAATTGGTGGATAATTCCTCTTTTGATAACTTCCTTTTCTGGAATACTTTGCCCTGCGATGGGAACTGTATTGATCACTCATAAAAGGCTTCTTCAAGTTAATTTAATTTCGCATTGTGTGTTGCCAGGTCTTGCTTTGGCTATGGCGCTTGGTTTGGATCCTTCTATTGGTGGAGTCATCAGCGGTTTGGTAGGAGCTATTGCAGCAGAAAGCTTGACAAATAAAAAAAATCAAAATTATGAAGCGGTTATGAATACAATTCTTTCTGGTTCGATAGGACTCGGTGTTTTGCTTATACCTCTACTGGGCATCAGGATTGATTTGGAGGCTGTTTTATTTGGAGATTTATTAACTGCAAATCTGAGTGATCTGCTAAGAACTTTGATCGCTTTCTCGGTATTTATTTGCTTGATGCTTTTTGGTTACGACAAGCTTGTTCATATTGGTCTTGATCCAGAAGGAGCTGCTTCAAGTGGAGTTAATGTATCTTTTTTAAATTTGGCTCTTGGTTTTACTACTGCACTTGTCATTGTGAGTTCAATGTCTGCAGTGGGAGTGGTTCTTGTGATTGCATTACTTTCAACCCCAACTTTGTTGGGATTACAGAAAGCAAGATCTTTATGGATTGCGATGGTTAGATCCTCCATATTTGGATTAATTTTATCGCTTATAGGTTTTTCTCTTGCTATGGTTTTGAATTTGCCTCCTGGACCTTTGATTAGTGTGGTTTGTGTGATTTCATTAATTTTGCTACCAAACAATAGATAGATTTGTTTTTACTCTTATTTATTGCTCCTAAGAGGTACTTTTTGGATGGTTGAAAAGAGATAGCTTCTTAAAGATCAAGAAATCTGAAAATGGTAACGATATGGTTTTGAATCCAATAAAATATCCATTAATTGGATATTTTCCACCCTTTCATTGATTAACTCATGAAGAGAACTCAACTCAATGTAAGTATTGACCCAAAACTCTTAGAAAAGATTAAAGAGAGTGCGAGGATTTCGGGCAAATCATTGGTTGGTTATGTCTCTGATTGTTTTGTTAATCAAATAGAGAACCTGCCTGTTGAATCGATAGATTCTCGATTTCGAATGATTGAACAAAGATTGCAATCAATAGAGAAGAAAATTGACTTTCCTGATTATGTGAGCCATGTTAAACCATCTTTTACACCTCATGAATTGCAGAATTTTAATGAATTCATTAAAGCTGTTTTCAGCAAAGAGTTAAAAAGAAAGGGATATAGATCAATGAAAGAAGCATGGAATGATTTTATAAACCATATAAATTGTTTTGAACAATGGAATGAGACATGTTCTTTTAGGCTTAAAGAGTCGCTTTTTATTGAACATGCTGATCCTTTAACAAGTGAAGAAATCAATCATCTTAAAGAAGGACAAGTATGTCCTCAACCAATCAGAACAGGGATCATTAATTGGATCAACAATTCAGATAGAGGAGAATGTTGTTGCTCCGATAAACAGTTCCCTTCACAGCAGCAAATTTGCGAAAAGGGTTCAAAATTAGTTGAAGATATATATTCTTAGATCAATCAAGATCACTGTTCGAAAGTTAATTCAATCATAAGTTGTTATAAAAACAGGGAGGATGAATTGAAGCGTTTGTAGATATATTGCCAAGAATTTTATACGACTACCTTAGATTCTTCATTACTTCAAGATTAGTGAGGGTTGATATGGACTGCACAAGGCATCCATAATTTACCCATCTTATGGACACCATTGCATCCGAGCTTTTTGGCTTCGATCTCTGCCTGAGCTTTGGTTGGATATGCATATATATTTTTTGAAGATGAAGAATTAGAACGATTGATTGACTCCTGAATAGCATTGTTTTCTGGACTCCATACCTTTAGACCCATGGTTGTTATGCCAGCAGAGAAGATTCCCATACCTACAATTGAAGCATTGATAACCCCCATAGCCACTACACCAATAGAGACAACACCCATTGGGACGATTCCAATGGTGACAATCCCCATAGGAACAATACCAATCGAGATATAACCAAGTGGTGCTATTCCAATCGCAATTTTTTTGGGTTTACTTCCACAATGAGAAGGACTTTCTGATGCTTCCTGCTTAGAAGTATTTGAAGTTGTCATTGCTTAAACTTTTTAGTGATGATGGTGATGTCCATCATGTTTTGCTCCTTTTTCATGAGCATCATGACTCTTGCAAGGCATCCATTTATCACCCATTTTATGCGCACCCTTACAATTGAAATCCTTTGCAGCGTTTTCAGCTTCTTGTCTAGTATCAAAGAGGGCACGAGTACTGCTTGTTTCTGAGTTACTTGAACAGCCCATTAGTGAGAATGACAGTGACATAACCAAAACAGAAACAATAGGCTTAAGGTTTTTCATCCTTTTTGGTCTTACTAGCTTTCCTAGTATTTAGATTAATTAGATTCTTATTGTTGTCATTGAGTTCCTTAGGATTATTCTCAAAATTGAAAGAATGAAAGAAGCCTCTCTTTTCCTAAACTTTTGCAATCACTAAGAAGTAGGAGAGTATTAGCTCTTCTTCCACTTGCCAAAACAAAAAGTTCTTCTGAATTGTATCGATAGTCACATATAGAAGAGTCACATAGTCAAGAGCGCGATAGAAGGTTAAACGTAGATTTCTATGTAATAGGTAAACTAGTATTACTAGTTAAAATATTTGAATCTTCTCCGTAAAGTCCTTCTCTTCCCTGTTGCTGTTGGTCTTCTTGCTCCATTAGTTGCCAATGCTGGTGGCGATGATCATAAAGGGCATCATGATCACCATAGTGGTCATATGAATATGGGAGACTCATATCCATCAACAATGTTTATGGGAAAAACGACTTTTGTTTTGGGTGGAGTGGATGGAGTTAGCGATTCTGGAATGGGTGGAATGGGTGGAATGGGTGGAATGTCTACTTCTGAGGAAAAGGATGGGAGCGTTTTTCATTACGATACAAAGTTAATGTTTATGACCAGTTTTAATGGTCAAGACATGCTTAAAACTGCTGTTCGCGCAGGTAACTTTGGCATGATGGAACCCTTCGGAATGATGGGTGAGGCAAGATTAGATACTGCTTTTAGTAGTAGTGATTCGTTAGAACTTCATAAGGCTTATTATCAGTTCCCTGTTGGAGATGATATTCAAGTAACTTTTGGCCCCAAACTCCGCCAAGATGATTTGCTTGGAGTGTGGCCCAGTGCTTATCCAGGAGATGGAGTTTTGTTTATTTTGAATCAGGCAGGTGCGAACGATACTTATTCCAAGAAGATGGGGGCAGGCGCAGGAATTACTTGGTCTCACGAGAAATTAGTTGCTTCTGCACTGTTTGTTTCAGAAGACGCATCAAATTCTTCGATTGGCTTTTTAACTGATGAAGGCAAAGACCATATAACAACTCAGTTGGCGTGGGTTGATGAGAAATATACTCTTGCAGCGGCCTATACACAAGCGGATAACGGTAATACTGATGATTCTCCTGATGCGAATGATTACTCTTCTTATGGAATTAGTGGTAGTTATCAATTCGGAGACGACTACAGCTTGAGTGCTGGTATTGGTTGGAAGAATCCTGAGAACGAGGATAGCCCTGATACTGCAATGAATAAGGTTGAGGATGGAAATACATGGTCTGTTGGCTTCCTATGGAATGATGCGTTTATTGAAGGAAATAAATTTGGATTTGGTATTGGAACAGCTGAAACTCATAGAGATGATGCTGGCTATGATGATCCTTTGGCTTGGGAAGCTTTTTATGATTTCACAGTTAACGATAGCGTCACAGTTACCCCAGCTATCTTTGTTATCGAGAAAGATGGTAAAGAGGATGTTAATGGAGCTTTGGTGAAAACTACTTTTAAGTTCTAGTTTTAAAGACTCGTGAGTATTGCGGGTTCGCTTTTAGATAAGTTGATGGTTTTTATAATTTTCTAATAATTTTTACCGAAATTGGACTGTTGCTTAACAAGTTCGAAGAACTCCTGCTTCAAGCTTGCATCATGACGAAAGTCACCCCTAACAATTGAGTTGATCATGCTGGTTTCGGGTTCTTTCACTCCTCGCCATTTCATACAATAATGTTGAGCTTTGACAAGAATTGCTAGACCTTTGGGTTCGCATAATCGTTCTATTTCATCAGCAAGAATCATTACGGCTTCTTCTTGAATATGTGGCCTAGAGAAGACCCAATCAGCTACTCTTGCAAACTTCGAGATTCCAATAACTTTTTCCCCAGGTTTTATTCCTATCCAGCAATCTCCAAGAATTGGAACAAAGTGATGCGAACATGCAGATCGAACAGTTATTGGTCCAAGTGTATAGATTTCATCTAAATTTCTATCGTTAGGGAAATTGGTAACCTTAGGTTGAGGGTGATATCTGCCTTTAAATACTTCATTTATATACATTCTAGAGACGCGTTCTGCAGTTTCTTGAGTGTTGTGGTCATTATCAACATCAATCAACAAAGTTTTCAGCAAATCTCTAACTCTGGTAGCAACTTCTCTCTCAAGAGTTTCGAGCTCTCCTGGCTGAATAAAATCAGAAATATTATCATTTGCATGGAATCTAGCTCCATTGGCTTGAATACGTTCACGAATTATTTCTGAGACTAATTTGCAAGAAATTTGATCTTTTAAATTATCTTTAACATTCTCATTAGGAGCAGTAGAAGTCATAACCTTTATTTGTAAGGGTAAAAACCGATGACATACATTTAGAGCGCTAAGACCCTAACATATCGAGATCACTTTCGTTATGAGCAGAATGCCTAGAGGTTTTTCTATGAATCATTAGTCACAGTTTTTTCTTTTGCGAGAAAGATCTCTGTTATTTCACTATTTTTAAGGTTTTCATAAAAGAAGAAATATCCAAAAAAGTCCTTTATTCAGATCACCATCTGTAAGTAAAATCCTCTCTAAATCCATTAAACAAATTTATGCCGATGAGTGGAATTGAACCACCGACCTACTGGTTACGAATCAGTTGCTCTACCCCTGAGCTACACCGGCACTAGAATAAAGCTACCATTTTAAATTTTGTTTTTGAGTAATTCTAATAAGCCTGGATCCAATCTAGATCCTAATTTAAGAGCTCGTTTGTTGGAGGAAACAAAAAATCCTTATCGTGGCTTGAGAAGAGCTGTTTGGATAGCGCTTTTCGGCTCAGCTGCTTTAGGCTTTTTTATTATGCTTACCAATATCATCGCGGGAGATACGGTCTCAATAAATGATCTTGCTATTCAAAGCTCAGCATTGTTAATTCTTGCTTTTATATTATATAAAGACAGAAATAAAAAAGTTGAAGACTAGCTTTTGCGTTTTAATTGATTTTACGTATTTAGATTTGGAGAAGAGATAATAAACCTAATTTAATTGGTCAATTTTCTTCGTTGGGTTACAAGCTTGAAGGCTTCTATTTGATCTCCTTCTTCCCAGTTCGCAAAGCGATCACAACCTATTCCGCATTCGAAACCTGTTGATACGTCTTTCACATCATCTTTATTTCTTTTGAGGGAATCTAGATCGCCTTCAAAAACGATTTGCTTCCCACGTTTAACTCTGGCCCTGCAATTACGTTGTATTTTCCCATTTGTTACGTAGCAACCAGCAACGGCACTTTTGCCAATTGAGAATATTGCTCTAACCTCTGCAACTCCTAGGGCTTCTTCTATCATCTCTGGTTCTAGAAGACCCTCCATGGCTAATTGGATATCTTCTAAAAGCTTATAAATAACCTCGTAATCTCTCACGTCAACACCATTCGCATCCGCAGCGCGTTTAGCACCCGATGCCATTGAAGTATTGAATCCAACGATGACTGCACCAGAGGCCGCTGCTAAGTCAACATCAGTTTCAGTGATTTCGCCTGGGGCTGATAACAATACTCTTACTTGGACTTCATCTTTGGGGAGCTGTTCTAAAGATCCAAGTATTGCTTCTAAGCTTCCTTGAACATCAGCTTTGAGGATGATATTTAATTCTTTAAGTTCACCCTCACTTGCTTGGCCAGACATCGAAGAAAGTGATACTCGTCTGGAAGCCATTTGCTGAGCAAGTCTTGCTGCCCGAGCATCTGTGGCACGTTCCCCAACAACTGCTCTTGCAGCTTTTTCATCTGGGTAAACCTCGAACTCATCACCAGCTGTTGGCACTTCACTGAATCCAAGAGCCTCTACGGGACAAGATGGACCTGCCTTTTTAATTCTGGATCCATTTTCATCTACCATCGCCCTTACTTTTCCTAGGACTGGCCCGGCTGCGACTACATCTCCTGACTTGAGGGTACCGTTTTGAACCAGTAATGTTGCAACGGGTCCTTTGGCTTTATCTAAATGTGCCTCTATAACTGTTCCTTTGGCCAATCTATCTGGGTTCGCTTGCAAATCTTCTACTTCAGTTACGAGCAGAACCATTTCTAAAAGTTTATCTATGTTTTCGCCTTTAATGGCACTGACGGGAACCATAACTACATCGCCACCCCACTCTTCGGACAATAAATCCTGCTCTGATAATTCTTGTTTTACGCGGTCGGGAGAAGATCCTTCTTTATCTATTTTATTAATTGCTACGACAATGGGAACTTTTGCTGCTCTTGCATGGCTGATAGCTTCAAGGGTTTGTGGCCTAACGCCGTCATCTGCAGCTACAACTAAGATCGCTACATCTGTAACCCTGGTTCCTCTAGCTCTCATCGCTGTAAAGGCTTCATGCCCAGGAGTGTCAAGAAAAGTTAGCTTCTTAGTTGATCCATCATGCTCAGTCTCGATTTGATAAGCACCAATGTGCTGTGTAATGCCTCCAGCTTCCCCTGCAGCAACCCTTGCTTTCCTAATAGCGTCAAGTAAAGATGTTTTTCCATGGTCCACGTGCCCCATCACAGTAACGACGGGGGGTCTTCTCATTAAGTGTTTTAAATCCTCCTCTTCAATCATTTGAACTGTCTTCTTTGCAGCCTCTTCAACATCATCTTGAAGAACAGGGACGCCGAATTCCTCTGCAACTGTTTCGATTGTTGCTAGATCTAATGATTGAGTAACAGTCGCAGTAATTCCTTTGAAAAATAATGATTTAATAATTTCGGAACTTTCGACACTAAGCATGTCAGCAAGCTCTTGAACTGTGAGATTGTCTTCTGGAACAACAATCATTTCAGGTCTTACAAGTTTTGCTTCTCTAGCGGCTCTTAATTCCATCGCACGTCTTCGTTGCCTTTGGCGAGTTGTTTCTTTTTTACGCTTTTTCAGTGCAGTTAAAGGCTTGCCATTGTTTTTCTTGCCAGATTTAGGCTTTGATGGACGAGCTAAGCTTGCTGAGAGAACAACGGCTTGTTGTTCCCCTGCGAATCCGCCTCTTTCTGCCGTTAGTGCATCATCATTTTCTCCAATGATGTGGACTTTTTGTCGCTGTTTTTGAGGAGATTTATTTCTTAAAGCATCAAGCTTCGCGCTATCATCCCAATCAGGTCTTCCTGTTCTTCTTGGGGCTGTAGCGGAACCACCTGGCCTATGAGTTGGCTTTTTAGGGGCTGCTGGAGTTGGTCTGTTTACTGGTGGCCTTGCTCCAGCTGAGTTTTCTCTTTTTGGTCTAGGGCTAGTTGGGGAATCAGTTTTTCTTTGTGGAGCATTTGGTCTGGCTTGTGGTTTTTGCAGTTGCATTAATTCACTAGGTGCAACTGGTTTTCTCATACCAGACGGAACCCCTGGACGATTATTAGATCGGTTTGGTGCACCGAGAGACCTAGTAGGAACTCCAGGTCTATTTTGGATCCCTCCTCGATTCGCAGATCCAGAACGAACTTGTGCTCCAGCTCGATTGTTACCTCCTAGACGATTCTGACCTTGAGGAGGTCGATTAGGTGCTCCACGATTGGGCCCTTGCCGATTTGAAGAACCAGGACGACTTGCACCTCCCATTCGATTGTTCGGTCCAGGTCGATTTGATACTCCTTGACGATTTGGAGATGCTGTCGGTTTAGGAGCACCAGGCCTGGATGGCATTAATGGTTTGTTTCTTGCTTCGATCGTCTGAGGTTTATTAGTAGGTTTTTCTCTTCGTATTGGAGCACCTACAAGTTCAAGAGTATTTCCTTTCGTTGGAGGCTGTGGGATCTTCGAAGGTGAATTCTGTTTATTTTGACTTTTGATTTTTTGGATATTTCCTGGACCAACTTTCTGAGGAGAAATGTCACCTTGATTAATTCTTGTTTTTGGTTTTTGATTATTAGGCTGTAGTTGTTTTTTGTCGTGAATATTTATTTTTGGTCTGCTAGGTGGCGCTAAAGGTCTCTTTGGCTCCTTACGATTAGTTTGTTGCGGTTGACCAATTGGCTTATTTGCTGATTCAGAACTTTTTAGTTGATTGACGAATTTGTTATCTTTTGTTTGTTCGGGCAGTGAAATCGTTTTCTCTGTTTTAGTTAAGGGCCGAGAAATATTTGGTTTTACTTCTTCTCTTGGCTTTGGAGGTGAGGGTTTGTTTGGTTTAGAAGGTGCGGTTATTTGTTGTTGAGCAGGAAATTTATTTTTTAAAGTTTTTTGGTTATTAGCTTGTGATGATACTTGGTTCTTAACTAATGTTTGACTTGGTTTTAAAGGTACATTTAATTTTGGTTGTGAAAGCTTAGATTTATCGGAGGGATATTGCTTAAGTTCAGTCTCTTGATCTTTATGGGTTTTGACAGTACTTTTTTTAACGGAAAGAATTTGTTTATCTAATTTCTTGCTGGGTTTACTGGTCGTTTTTTCGGTATTGCTCGTTTTTAGAAAATCCTTAATTTGATTTGCCTCAAGACTGCTTATTGAGCTGCTATGGCTCTTTGCTGCAATAGCAAGTTTACGAGCTGCGTCTAGCACATCTTTATTGTCAAGGCTTAAATCCTTGGACAACTCATAAATTCTGATTTTGCCGCTGCTGGTCATTAATGTTGTACTTGAACTTTAGATTTGGTTTTTGAGTTGACTGAGTTCTCTTAATGAACATCATGCCTCAGTATCTGAATCAATGCAGGTATTAAGTTGCTTTTGGAGCATATTGAAAACGCTTGAGTGAATATCACATCTCAAAGCTTTTTGTAATCTTTTACGCTTCAAAGCTTCTTCAAAACACGACTCAGTTGGACAGAGATAGGCTGATCTTCCCATCCCGCCTGAGATAACTACTCCATTCTGAAAATCTTTAGTAACTTTTAAAAAACACTTGCGATCAAGAATTTTTTTACAGGCTACACACCTACGCAGAATGGGGTTTTGACTCACCGGGTTCCTTCCTCTTGTGTGATTATTTTATCTTCACTAGTAACCGCCTCTTCGATTGTTTCTTCACTATCACTTTCTGTGTCATCAGTATCTATATTTGAAGCAGTTTCAGATGAATCAAGTTCCATATCTGTTACAGCCTCTGTTTCTTCACTACCGACATCTGACAATTGCTCGTTTTGATAGTCTTCTTCGTCTTCTGGTAGAGGATAAAGCTCTCTTAAACGTGCATCTTCTTCAGCCCTAGCTGCCTGTTCTGCCTCTAATCTCTGCTCAGCATCTCTTTGTAAAGATTCTTCTTGTTCCCTTTGAGAGATTAATTCTGCAACCTCAGAGTCTTCAGTGGCTTGATCATATTCTTGTGAATTTTTTATATCTATTTTCCATCCCGTAAGCCTTGCGGCAAGTCTTACATTTTGCCCTTCTCTACCAATAGCGAGACTCAGTTGATCAGGTGGAACTAGAACATGCGCATGTTGACCTTCAGGGTCAACAAGTCTGACAACTTCAACTCTTGCAGGACTTAGTGAATTACATATGTATTGAACAGGGTCGGAAGACCAACGAATTACATCTATTTTTTCTCCACGAAGTTCATTAACCACTTGTTGAATTCGAGACCCTCTAGCACCTATACATGCTCCAACTGGGTCAACCTCTCTTTCAATACTGTCAACAGCTACTTTTGTTCTGGGACCTACTGCTCTTGAAGGTGGATTCGCTTCGCGAGCAACAGCAACAATTCGTACTGAACCTTCTTGAATTTCAGGAACTTCATTCTCAAATAGATAGACGACAAGTCCAGCGTTGGACCTGCTCACAAAAAGTTGAGGCCCTCTTCTTGGTATTTCACTAACTTCTTTAAGGAATACTTTAAATGTTGCGTTTGCTCGATAATTGTCATTTGGCAATTGATCTCGTCTTGGAAGTTCTGCTTCAACTTCAGGTCGACCTAAACCTGAACTTACCGCCATAATTACTGACTGCCTTTCAAATCTTATGACTCTGGCAGTTAGCACTGGATCTTCTAAGTCAGCAAATTCCTCTTGAATCATTCTTCTTTGCTGATCTCTCAATTTTTGGGCTAAAACTTGCTTGGTTGTAGCTGCAGCCATTCTTCCAAAATCTTCTTTCTCTGGAGTCACATCGAGGACAACGGTATCTCCAACCTGAGCATCATCAGCAACTTGCATAACCTCAACTATTGCTATTTGATGATCATCACTCTCAACCTCTTCAACTATTATTTTACTGGCCAAAACTCTATAACCTTCCTCCTCTAGATCCAAACCAACATCAAAGTTACTAAAGTAATCTTCTTCAAATGGATCTTCGCTGATACCCAAATAAAGAGTTCTTCTATATCGTTCATAACCTTTTAGAAGTGCTTCTCTCAAAGCCGCTTCGACAACTTGTGAAGGAAGTTTTTTCTCCTCACTAATGTCTTCAATTAAGTTATTTAAGCCTGGGAGTAGAACAAGAGCCATCGATGATGGGATATAAAGATGAGAAGGATTGGGTTAGATAATTGATATCTAGGTTTTAACCAGAAGGCGTTGTTAGTCGGACTTTAATAACGTCTTCGACTGGGATTCGCTGAGTTTTCCCTTTTTGATTTATTTGTAGACTATTATCAGTCCTTTTTAGAAGCAAACCATTTGTTTGTTGTTCAATTTTTTTTAAATCCTGATAAGTAACTTCAATTGGAAAGCCTTTGAAAATTTTAAAATCTTTTTCTTCAGTTAAGAAATCACTAACTCCCTCGCTGCTAATTTCTAGAGTAAAAGGCTGATCAAGGATTGAGGAACCTTCAATAGCTTTGTCAATATATTGACTAAAAATAGAACAGTCATCAATAGTGACTTTCGTGCCAGGATTTTTGTGTCGGATATTTATTTGAATTGATAAAGGATTGTGATGAGTGAACATCTTAAAATCAACTACATCAAAGCCAAAATTATCTGCTGACTTTGCTGCAAGAATCTTCAATTCTGTAACGGTTTGATTAGACAAAAGGCAGTGTCGAAGTCGGGCAGGAAGCCCGAGCGGTTTAAGTTTAGACCCGCCCCTATTTAAAGAGGTACCGTCAGGCAACTAAATATTACTAGATAAAGGTTTCGGTTACCTCTAAAATCAAATTCTTCTTATTTTGCGTTGATCTACTTTATTGTTTTTAGAAGTTTAAACTAATTATGCTCAGCCTTAGAAAGATAGAAATTATGAGGAGATTTAGTCATATATTTTTCTTTTCCACAATTCTTTTTTGCTTTTTGCTGAGTACAACTTCTGTTTTAGCTTTAGAAGATTTTCCATTGAATGAGTCTCATAGTTTTGTTGCCGATGTTGCTAGTAGGGTTTCACCATCGGTAGTACGGATTGATATTGAAAGAGATCTTCAAACAGATGAATTTGAATCCGATTTATTGGACCCTTTACTCAGAGATCTTTTAGGTGATTTGGGAACTCTCCCAAAAAAAGAAAGGGGTCAAGGTTCTGGGGTGATAATTGATAGTTCAGGATTAGTTCTAACTAACGCTCATGTCGTTGAAAGAGTTGATCGTGTAATTATCAGTCTTCAAAATGGAAATCAAGTGGATGGAACAGTTGTTGGAACAGATCAAGTTACTGACTTGGCTTTGGTGAAAATTAACGAATTTCCTGGTTTAGAAAGCGCAAAATTGGGTGATTCAGAAGATATCCAAGTTGGAGATTGGGCAATTGCTCTTGGAACTCCTTATGGCCTTGAAAGCACTGTCACACTTGGTATAGTCAGTAGTCTTCATAGAGATATTAATACTCTTGGCTTTTCTGATAAGAGATTGGATTTAATTCAAACTGATGCAGCAATAAATCCTGGAAATTCTGGGGGACCATTGATCAATTCAAATGGGGAAGTTATTGGAATAAATACTTTGGTCAGATCAGGTCCAGGCGCTGGACTTGGATTTGCAATCCCCATAAATCTTGCTTCAAAAGTTACCTCTCAACTGCTCGCTAATGGTGAAGTTATTCATCCTTACCTAGGTGCACAGTTGGTTTTGTTAAATGAACGAATAGCGAAAGAGCACAATCAAGATCCAAATGCGTTGATTTTTTTGCCTGAACGATCAGGAGCACTTGTTCAATCTGTTATTCCTCAAAGTCCTGCAGAGGAGGGAGGATTAAGACGAGGTGATCTTGTGATCAATGCAGGGGGGAATGAAATTAATGATCCTAGGGCTTTACTTATGCAAGTTGAGAATGCTCAAATAGGAAAGCCATTTGAATTGGAAGTGGTTCGAAATCATAAAGAGATTAATCTTTCTATTAAGCCCGCTGCTTTGCCAGGAATTAGCTGAAAATCTTGCTACTGTCTTTCGAAAAGGTACGACTAAATGGATCTCCAAAATCAGATGAAAGAAGCAGTTGCTCAAGCTGCTGTAGATCAAATTGAAAACGGGATGATTCTTGGCCTTGGTTCTGGATCTACCGCAGCTTTAATGATTGAAGCTCTTTCTATAAAAATAAAATCTGGAGAAATTAAAGATGTTGTTGGTGTGACTACGTCTTTTCAGGGTGAAGTTCTTGCTTCTGAATTAGGCATTCCATTGAAATCTCTTTCTTCAGTTACAGAAATTGATCTTGCAATTGATGGCGCAGATGAAGTTGATCCCAAATTTCAACTTATTAAAGGTGGAGGAGCTTGTCATGTACAGGAAAAACTTGTTGCTGCTTTAGCTAAAAAATTTATAGTTGTTGTTGACTCAACAAAACTCGTTGAAAAATTGAACCTTGATTTCAAATTACCCGTAGAGGTTCTTCCTTCAGCTTGGAAACAAGTACAAAAAACATTAAAAGATCTTGAAGGAGAAGGAAATTTAAGAATGGCCCAGAAAAAGGCTGGACCTATAGTGACTGATCAGGGAAACTTGATACTTGATTTAACTTTTAGGAATGGTATTGACCAACCTGAGCTATTGGAGAGTCAGATTAATAATATTCCTGGTGTTCTTGAAAATGGGCTTTTTGTAAACCTGACAGATCAAGTTTTAGTGGGAAAAGTAGAAAATGACTTGGTAGGTGTTGAATCACTTAACAAGATTTAGAATCTCTGATTCGTATAGATTCTGCGTGACTATGCAACCCTTCGCTGTTAGCTAAATGCACAACTGCATTTTTATTTTCATTAAATGCTTCTTTCGAAAAATCTATAAGTGAAGTATTTTTCATAAAAGTTTCAACCCCAAGAGCACCAGCAAATCTTGCAGTCCCTGAAGTGGGAAGAGTGTGATTAGGCCCCCCAAGATAATCTCCAATTGCCTCTGGGCTCCATGGCCCCATAAATATTGCCCCAGCATTCTTGATTCTTTTTGATAATTTTGTTGGGTCCTCTACAAGTAATTCAAGATGTTCTGGCGCAAAAGTATCACTTAATCTTGCACAAGTTTCTAAGTTATCACAAAGGACTATTAAACCCCATTTAGAAATTGATTCTTGGCATATTTTCAATCTTGGATGATTAATTAATTGATGTTCAATTTCTGCTGGTAATTTTTCCGCTAATTTTTTATTAGTAGTGATTAGTATTGCCGAAGCTAAAGGATCATGTTCGGATTGAGCTAACATATCTGATGCAACATGTTCCAATTTTGCTGAATGGTCAGCAATTATTAGGATCTCACTAGGACCAGCCAAAGAATCAATTCCTACCTTTCCATAAACTTTTTTCTTTGCCAAAGTTACATAAATATTTCCTGGCCCAGTAATTACATCTACTTTTGGAATTGATTCAGTTCCAAAAGCGAGTGCGCCAATTGCTTGAGCACCTCCAATACGAAATACTTTGTTAATCCCTGTAATATGAGCTGCAGCTAATACGGTTTGATTTAACTCTCCTAGCGAGTTGGCCGGAGAAACCATGATGGTTTCATTGACTCCGGCAACATAAGCAGGAATAGCATTCATTAATACAGTGCTTGGATAGGCTGCTCTTCCGCCAGGAACATATATCCCAGCTTTTTCTACAGCACTCCATCTTCGTCCAAGTGATTCACCATGGGGTCCGGTGAAAGTGATATTTTTTGGTACCTGAAGACTATGAAATCTTTCAATTCTTTTTTTTGCAAGTAATAGTGAATCTTGGAGTTCCTTAGGAGTCTCTTCCCAAGCTTTCCGTATTAAATCTTGTGAAACTTGAAATTTTTCCGCTAGAAATCCATCAAAGCGAGAAGTGTATTCTTTAAGTGCTTCATCTCCCCTGTCACTTACGTTTTTAAGAATATCGTCAACTACCTTTATAGCTTTATCTTGAACGGCCCCGGACGTTCTATCAGTAATTTTCTTTAGCTCAAGCCGAGCCTGATCAATATTATTAGCTGTTTTTATGGTCAATTTTTTTGAAGGGGTTTCTTGAACATCATCTTTATTAATTATTTGCGTCATGAACTTTTGGCTATTGGTTCAATTTGATTATCTTATGCCTTAATTTTGATTTATGTAGATCTTCTTCATGGTCTTGAGGTAGTGTGTATTAACACAAGACTAAAACACTGAGCCTCCGTGGCAAATAACAACTCAGCTAAAAAGCGAATTCAAATTGCGGAACGTAACCGCCTTGAAAACAAAAATTACAAATCTACAGTTCGCACTTTAATGAAGCGATGCTTTGTAGCTTGTGGAATATTTGAAAAAGAGCCTGGAGACGAATCCAAAGCAGATCTTCAAAAAACATTTAATTTAGCCTTTAGCAAAATTGATAAAGCTGTTAAAAAAGGTGTTTTGCATAAAAACACAGGAGCTAATCAGAAATCAAGACTTAGCGTTGCGCTTAAGAAAGTTATGAAAGAAGTTGTTTGAGAATAAATAAACTAAGATTTAATATTGAAAAAGCATTTAATTTTGCATCTTGAGTGATTCCAAAATTTCAATAATTGATAGTCATTGTCATATCGTATTCTCTAACTTTAATGAAGATAGAGAACAAGTTGCAGAAAGGTGGAGATCCCAGGGGGTTAAAGCTTTATTACATGCTTGCGTAGAACCTTCTGAAATCCCTGCTATTAAATCAATGGCTGATCAATTTCAGGAGATGAGATATGCAGTAGGAGTTCATCCATTGGATTCGCATCATTGGGGACCGGACACTGTAAGTGTTTTAAAAACGGCAGCTCTTGATGACAGTCGTGTTGTTGCGATAGGAGAATTAGGACTAGATCTTTTTAAAGCAGAGAATTTGAGTGAACAGCTTTCAATCTTAATACCGCAATTAAATTTGGCTTTTGAATTGAATTTACCAGTAATTGTTCATTGCAGAGATGCCGCAAAAGAAATGTTAGAAGTTTTTTCAAAGCTTTCTGAAGATGGCTGCTGTCCAAAAGGTGTGATGCATTGCTGGAGCGGAAATGTTAAAGAGATGAAAGAGTTCCTTGATCTTGGTTTTTTTATAAGCTTCAGTGGAAATGTAACTTTCAAAAACGCTATTGATATTCATGAATGTGCAAAAGCAGTTCCACAAAGTAGATTTTTAGTAGAGACCGATAGTCCTTTCTTGTCACCCGTTCCTCATAGGGGGAAAAGGAATGAACCTTCTTTCGTAAAGCACGTGGTAGATAAAATTTCAGAGCTTAGAGGTGAAAGCTTCTCAGAAATTGCTCAAAAAACAACTCAAAACGCAAGGGAATTGTTTGCGTTGCCTTAAATATCATCATTTTCTCTAGTTAATTCTCTGATTTAAGTGTAGAGTTATTTATTGTCTTGCATAGGCGTAGTATCTACGTTTAACCCTTTAAGGTTCTCCCTTTTGAGTCGGTTTGTTCGTTGATTAAGTAAATTCAATTTCAAATATCAGTCTTTAAGAAGATTGTTTTTTGTTTTTTTCTTAGTAAAGATCATTTTTCGACCTAAAGGACAAGACATAAACCCCGTCCTCTACATATAAACGCAGGTTCTCGAATGAGCAGAAGCGCGATTCAGGTAGCCAAAGCAGCTACATATCTGCCTGATTTGGTTGAGGTGCAAAGATCAAGTTTTAAGTGGTTTTTGGATAAAGGCTTAATAGAAGAATTAGACAATTTTTCTCCCATTACTGACTATACGGGTAAGCTTGAATTACATTTTATAGGTGCAGAATATAAGCTTAAGCGTCCTAGACATGATGTAGAGGAAGCAAAAAGAAGAGACGCAACGTTTGCTTCTCAAATGTATGTAACTTGTCGTTTGGTTAATAAAGAAACAGGAGAGATTAAAGAGCAAGAAGTTTTTATCGGTGAATTACCTTTAATGACTGAACGCGGAACTTTTATAATTAATGGGGCTGAGAGAGTAATAGTCAATCAAATCGTTCGAAGTCCTGGAGTTTATTTCAAAGATGAGCAAGATAAAAATGGTAGGAGAACTTACAATGCAAGTGTTATTCCTAATCGCGGAGCTTGGTTAAAGTTTGAAACTGATAAAAATGATTTACTGCACGTTCGTGTAGATAAAACACGAAAAATCAATGCTCATGTCTTGATGAGGGCAATGGGTTTATCAGATAATGATGTAATAGATAAATTACGACATCCTGAGTTTTATAAAAAGTCAATTGATGCGGCAAATGAAGAAGGTATAAGTTCTGAAGACCAAGCTTTGTTAGAGCTTTATAAAAAGTTAAGGCCAGGTGAACCTCCTTCCGTAAGTGGTGGCCAACAGCTACTACAAACAAGATTTTTTGATCCAAAACGATATGACTTAGGAAGAGTAGGTAGATATAAGATAAATAAGAAATTACGCTTAACTATTCCTGACACCGTAAGGACACTTACCAACGAAGATGTCCTCTCGACTTTAGATTATTTAATCAATTTAGAATTAGATGTTGGTGGGGCAACTTTGGATGATATTGATCATTTAGGAAATAGAAGAGTTAGGTCAGTCGGTGAACTTTTACAAAATCAAGTTCGAGTTGGTCTAAATAGACTTGAAAGGATAATTAAAGAGAGGATGACTGTTGGAGAAACAGATTCTCTTACTCCAGCGCAATTGGTAAATCCAAAACCTTTAGTTGCAGCAATAAAAGAATTTTTTGGTTCAAGTCAATTAAGTCAATTTATGGATCAAACGAATCCATTAGCAGAATTAACTCACAAAAGACGTATCTCCGCTTTGGGACCAGGAGGTTTAACTCGTGAAAGAGCGGGTTTTGCAGTTAGGGATATTCATCCATCTCATTATGGAAGACTTTGCCCAATAGAAACTCCTGAAGGACCAAATGCAGGTTTGATTAATTCTTTAGCAACCCATGCACGAGTAAATGAATACGGTTTTATTGAGACACCATTTTGGAAGGTGGAACATGGGCGATTAATTAAAGAAGGTGATCCTATCTATCTTTCTGCAGATTTAGAAGATGAATGTAGGGTTGCTCCAGGTGATGTAGCTACAGATGAAGAAGGAAAAATATTGGCAGAACTTGTTCCAGTGAGGTACCGACAAGATTTTGAAACGGTTTCTCCTGAGCAAGTTGATTATGTGCAACTATCACCTGTTCAAGTTATTTCTGTAGCTGCATCCTTAATTCCATTTTTGGAACACGATGATGCGAATAGGGCTTTGATGGGTTCCAATATGCAAAGACAAGCAGTTCCACTTTTGCGTCCAGAAAGACCCTTGGTTGGAACTGGTTTAGAGACACAAGTTGCCAGAGACTCCGGAATGGTTCCAATTTCAAAAGTAAATGGAACAGTGACTTATGTTGATGCGAATGTAATTGTCGTTACTGATGAGGAAGGTAATGATCACACTCATTATTTGCAAAAATATCAGAGATCTAATCAAGATACTTGTTTAAACCATAGGCCCATAGTTTTTAATGGTGACCCAGTAATTATTGGTCAAGTCTTAGCTGATGGTTCGGCATGTGAGGGAGGGGAAATAGCTCTTGGTCAAAATGTATTAATTGCATACATGCCATGGGAAGGTTACAACTACGAAGATGCAATTCTTGTTAGCGAGAGGTTAGTAAAAGATGATCTATATACTTCTGTACATATAGAAAAATATGAGATAGAGGCTCGTCAAACCAAGCTAGGCCCTGAAGAAATAACAAGAGAAATCCCAAATGTATCAGAAGAAAGTCTTGGGAATTTGGATGAAATGGGAATTATTCGAATAGGAGCTTTTGTAGAGAGTGGAGACATTCTTGTTGGAAAAGTAACTCCTAAAGGAGAGTCAGATCAACCGCCTGAGGAAAAACTTTTAAGAGCAATTTTCGGAGAAAAAGCTAGAGATGTAAGAGATAATTCTCTTCGAGTTCCCTCAACTGAGAGAGGACGAGTGGTTGATGTCAGGATTTATACAAGAGAACAAGGTGATGAGCTACCACCTGGAGCAAACATGGTCGTAAGAGTTTATGTAGCGCAACGCAGGAAAATTCAAGTTGGAGATAAAATGGCTGGTAGGCATGGTAATAAAGGGATTATAAGTAGAATTTTGCCAAGAGAAGATATGCCTTATCTTCCTGATGGCACACCAGTAGATATATGCCTTAACCCACTTGGTGTACCAAGTAGAATGAATGTAGGCCAAGTTTTTGAGCTCCTTATGGGTTGGGCTGCCTCAAACTTGGATTGTCGAGTTAAAATTGTCCCATTTGATGAGATGTATGGACCGGAAATGTCTAATCAGACTGTACAAGCCTACTTAAAAGAGGCAGCAAACCAGCCAGGTAAATCATGGGTATACAATCCGGAGGACCCTGGAAAGTTACTTCTTAAGGATGGTCGAACAGGAGAACCTTTTGATCAACCAGTTGCTGTTGGATACGCTCATTTCCTAAAACTTGTGCATTTAGTAGATGATAAAATTCATGCTCGATCTACAGGTCCATATTCCTTAGTTACTCAACAACCACTAGGTGGAAAGGCGCAACAAGGTGGACAGAGATTGGGAGAAATGGAGGTATGGGCACTTGAGGCTTATGGAGCTGCATACACTTTGCAAGAACTGTTAACTGTAAAATCTGATGATATGCAAGGACGTAATGAAGCACTTAATTCGATTGTAAAAGGTAAACCAATTCCAAGGCCTGGGACTCCAGAATCTTTCAAAGTTTTAATGAGAGAACTTCAGTCACTGGGTTTAGATATAGGAGTCTATACAGATGATGGAAAAGAAGTTGATCTAATGCAAGATGTCAATCCTCGCAGAAGCACGCCAAGTAGACCTACCTATGAATCATTAGGTAAAGAATACGAAGAGTAATCGAGTCAACTGAAACAAACTATCTAAACACACCAATCTCTCATGACCAATAGCAATCTACGTACGGAAAATCATTTTGATTATGTCAAAATAAAATTAGCCTCCCCTGAAAGAGTAATGGAATGGGGGCAAAGAACTTTGCCTAATGGTCAGGTCGTAGGGGAAGTAACCAAGCCAGAAACAATAAATTATCGAACACTTAAGCCTGAAATGGACGGTTTATTTTGTGAAAAGATTTTTGGTCCATCAAAGGATTGGGAATGTCATTGTGGGAAATATAAGAGAGTTAGACATCGTGGAATTGTTTGTGAAAGGTGCGGTGTTGAAGTAACAGAGAGTCGGGTAAGGAGACATAGAATGGGATTTATCAAATTAGCAGCTCCTGTATCACATGTTTGGTATCTAAAAGGTATTCCTAGTTATGTTGCTATTTTGCTAGACATGCCTCTTAGAGATGTTGAGCAAATTGTTTACTTTAATTGTTATGTGGTTTTAGATATCGGAGATAGTAAAGATCTAAAATATAAGCAGCTATTAACAGAAGATGAATGGCTTGAGATTGAAGACGAGATTTATGCCGAGGATTCAACTATCGAGAATGAACCCATTGTTGGTATAGGTGCAGAGGCTTTAAAACAATTACTTGAAGATTTAAATTTAAAAGAAGTTGCTGAGCAATTGCGCGAAGAAATTGCAACAAGCAAAGGTCAGAAAAGGGCTAAGCTTATCAAGAGACTTAGGGTGATCGATAACTTTATTGCTACGAGTGCAAGTCCAGAGTGGATGGTTTTAGATGCGATACCTGTGATACCTCCTGATTTGAGGCCTATGGTTCAATTAGATGGGGGTAGATTTGCTACCTCAGATTTAAATGACTTATATAGAAGAGTAATTAATAGAAACAACCGTCTTGCTCGTCTTCAGGAAATATTAGCCCCAGAAATAATAGTTAGAAATGAAAAAAGGATGCTACAAGAGGCTGTAGATGCACTTATTGATAATGGTAGAAGGGGAAGAACTGTTGTTGGCGCTAATAATCGCCCCTTGAAATCATTAAGCGATATTATCGAGGGTAAGCAAGGTAGATTTAGGCAGAACTTGCTTGGTAAACGAGTTGATTATTCAGGTCGCTCAGTAATAGTTGTTGGACCCAAGTTAAAAATGCATCAATGTGGATTGCCAAAGGAAATGGCAATAGAGCTTTTCCAGCCTTTTGTAATTCATAGATTGATTCGTCAGAACATTGTCAATAACATCAAAGCAGCAAAGAAATTGATACAGAAAGCTGACGATGAAGTTATGCAGGTTTTACAGGAAGTAATAGATGGTCATCCTATCCTTCTAAACCGAGCTCCAACTTTGCACCGACTAGGCATTCAAGCTTTTGAGCCTAAATTAGTTGCCGGACGTGCTATACAGCTACATCCATTGGTATGTCCAGCTTTTAATGCTGATTTTGATGGAGATCAAATGGCTGTTCATGTTCCTCTAGCGATTGAGGCGCAGACAGAAGCAAGGATGTTAATGCTAGCTAGTAACAATATCCTTTCCCCTGCAACTGGGGATCCAATTGTTACCCCGTCTCAAGATATGGTTTTAGGGTCTTACTACCTAACCGCAATTCAACCTCAAGCAATTCAGCCTAAGTTTGGGGATCATGCATATACATATGCGTCACTAGATGACGTCTTACAAGCGCTTGAAGATAAGAGAATAGATTTACATGATTGGGTTTGGGTCCGATTTTCTGGTGAAATTGAGGATGATGATGAGCTTCAGGAACCTCGCAAGTCGGAGACTTTGGAAGATGGTACTCGTATTGAGGAATGGACATATAGACGTGACCGATTAGATGAAGATGGAAGTTTAATTAGTCGTTATATTTTGACTACAGTTGGCCGGGTCGTAATGAACCATACAATTATTGATGCTGTAGCAGCAACCTCATAACTCTTAGAACAAATTCCCTTTTTTCTTGAATAGCTTTTCGTCATGACTTCTTCCTCTCCTAAAACTCGTAAATCCTCTACTAAATCAAAAGCAAAAAGAGGCTCTAAAGCAAAAAAAGCAGCAGCGATGAAAGCTGTTCAAAGACTTTCTAAAACTCCACCACCCTTTAGAAATAAAGTAGTTGATAAGAAAGGTTTGAAAAATTTAGTTGCATGGGCATTCAAGCATCATGGAACTGCTGCAACTGCAGCTATGGCAGATAACTTGAAAGATCTGGGTTTCAGATATGCCACCCAGGCAGCAGTTTCAATTTCTGTTGATGATTTAAAGGTTCCAGAGGCTAAACAAGATTTACTTGGTCAGGCCGAAGAACTCATAACTGCTACAGAGGAATGCTATAGATTAGGAGAGATTACTGAGGTCGAGAGGCATACAAAAGTTATAGACACTTGGACAGAAACAAATGAAAGATTAGTTGATGCAGTTAAAAAGAATTTCAATCAAAACGACCCATTAAATTCAGTATGGATGATGGCTAATTCAGGAGCCAGAGGAAATATGTCTCAGGTTCGTCAGCTTGTTGGAATGAGAGGATTAATGGCTAATCCTCAAGGGGAAATTATTGACTTGCCCATACGAACTAATTTTAGAGAAGGCCTAACGGTAACTGAATATGTCATTTCTTCATATGGAGCTCGAAAAGGTCTTGTTGACACTGCTTTAAGAACTGCTGATTCTGGATATTTAACTAGACGTTTGGTTGATGTCGCTCAAGACGTAATTGTTAGAGAGGAGGATTGTGGTACTACAAGATCAATCTCAATAAGTGCTGAGGATGAAAAGTTTGGTAATAGACTTGTTGGCCGCTTGACATCCGAACAAGTAGTTAACTCAGAACAGGAGGTTTTAGCTGAAAGAGATACCCCAATTGACCCTCAGCTATCTAAGAAATTTGAACAATCAAAAATTCAAAGTGTCAGAGTTAGATCTCCTCTTACATGTGAGGCGACCAGATCAGTTTGTCGTAAATGTTATGGCTGGGCGCTGGCACATAATCAACTCGTTGATTTAGGGGAAGCAGTAGGTATTGTTGCTGCTCAATCTATTGGAGAGCCAGGAACCCAATTGACTATGAGGACTTTCCATACTGGTGGGGTTTCAACAGCAGAAACTGGTGTTGTTCGATCTACTGTTTCAGGAAAAGTTGAATTTGGTTCAAAAGCACGAGTAAGGGGTTACCGGACACCACATGGCGTTGAAGCTCAGCAAGCAGAAGTTGATTTTAATCTTAGTGTTGTTCCTTTAAGTGGTGGTAAACCTCAGAAAATTGATATACCTATTGGTTCTCTACTTTTTGTAGATAATGGTCAAAATATTGATACAGATGTGACTGTTGCTCAGATTGCTAGTGGAACTGTACAAAAAAGTGTTGAAAAGGCGACTAAAGATGTTATTTGTGATTTGGCGGGACAAGTTAGATACGAGACGATCATCCAACCCCGAGAAGTTACAGATAGACAAGGTAACATAACTCTTAAAGCTCAACGACTTGGTCGACTTTGGGTGTTGGCAGGAGACGTATATAATTTACCTCCTAATGCTATGCCAGTTGTATCTGGAAATGTTTCTGTAAAGGAGGGACAAGTTTTAGCTGAAGCGAGTCAGGCAAGTGAGTTTGGAGGCGAGGTTAGACTCAGGGACTCGATTGGTGATTCTAGAGAAGTTCAAATAGTAACAACTTCGATGACTTTAAGTGATTTTAAATTACTTGAAGAGTCGAGTCACTCAGGCGAAATATGGCATCTTGAAGCAAAAGATAATACACGTTATAGATTGAATACTATTCCTGGAAGTAAAATTGGGAACAACGAAGTAATAGCTGAGTTAGCAGACGATCGTTTTAAAACTGAAACAGGTGGAATTGTTAAATATGCACCTGGGTTGACCATTAAAAAAGCTCGCTCTGCAAAGAATGGCTATGAGGTTAGTAAAGGTGGAACTCTATTATGGATCCCTCAAGAAACTCATGAAATTAATAAAGATATTTCATTGTTAATGATTAAAGATCGCCAATGGATAGAGGCAGGAACAGAAGTTGTTAAAGATATCTTTAGTCAAACGGCAGGAATAGTTACCGTTACTCAAAAAAATGATATTCTAAGAGAAATTATAGTGAGAAGCGGCACTTTTAAACTATGTAAAGAAAGCAAAGCTCTTGATAGGTTTGAAGGCGATGGGCAAATAGTTAATCCTGGAGAAACTATAGCTAAAGGTATCAAGACTGATTCAATGGTAATGGTTCAATCAGTTGAAACACCAGAAGGTAAAGGACTCTTATTAAGACCTGTAGAGGAATTCACAATTCCTGACCAAGCACAATTACCTGAATTAGAGCATGTTAAACAACTTAAAGGGCCATCACTAGGAATAAAAGCTTCTCAAAGACTTGCTTTTAAGGATGGTGAGCTTATTAAATCTGTTGAAGGTATTGAGTTGCTTAAAACCCAACTTATGCTTGAGACGTTTGATACTACGCCACAGATGACGGTAGACGTAGAAGTCATGCAAGACCTAAATTCAAAGAGTATTGATAGATTGAAATTAGTTATTCTTGAAAGTATTTTAGTCAGAAGAGATACTACATCTGATTCTAGCCATGGCTCAACACATACTGAACTACAGATAGAAAATGCTCAAATTGTCTCAGCTGGAGATGTTGTGGCTACAACGCAGATCTTATGTAAGCAAGAAGGTGTTGTTCAATTGCCTGATGCTATTGATGGTGACCCAGTTCGTCGACTTATAGTTGAAAGGGATGAAGATACAATAACAATTAATTCTAAAGGAACTACTCTTTTGAAAGTCGGACAAAGAGTAGTAGATGGAGACTCTGTGTCTAAAGGTCAACCAATCGGTGCTTGTGGTGAAATAGAGAATATTGATGGAAAGAAAGTTAAGTTGCGCCTTGGTAGACCTTATATGGTCTCACCAGATTCAGTCCTTCATGTTCGTGATGGGGATCTGGTACAAAGAGGGGATGGCTTGGCTTTATTGGTGTTTGAAAGACAAAAAACAGGGGATATTGTTCAAGGTTTGCCAAGGATCGAAGAACTACTCGAAGCTCGTAGGCCTAGAGATTCAGCTATTTTGTGTAAAAAGTCTGGAACAGTAGAGATTAAAAAAGGAGATGACGATGACGCTGTAGTTGTATCTGTTATTGAGGACAATGATGCAATCACAGAATATCCAATTTTGTTAGGACGTAATGTAATGGTTAGAAATAGCCAACAAGTTGTAGCTGGTGAATTCTTGACTGATGGTCCAGTAAATCCACATGAGCTTTTGGAATGTTTCTTTATAGATCTGCGCGATAAAAAACCTTTAATGGATGCAGCTCAGGAGGCTATAGCTAAGCTCCAGCATAGGATGGTAAGTGAAGTTCAAAATGTTTATAAATCTCAGGGTGTAGCCATAGATGATAAACACATTGAGGTAATAGTTAGACAGATGACTAGTAAAGTGCGAATTGAAGATGCGGGAGATACAACTTTTTTACCAGGAGAGTTGATAGAACTTAGACAAGTTGAAGATACGAATCAGGCTATATCTATTACTGGAGGTGCTCCCTCGGAATTCACACCTGTTTTACTTGGTATCACAAAGGCATCACTTAATACTGATAGTTTCATCTCAGCTGCTTCATTCCAAGAAACAACTCGAGTTCTTACCGAAGCGGCTATCGAAGGGAAGTCTGATTGGCTTCGCGGACTTAAAGAAAATGTAATTATCGGTCGACTAATACCGGCTGGAACAGGTTTTAGTGGCTTTGTTGAAGAGTTAAATGCTGAAGCAGGTCCACACCCAGATATTCTGGCAGAAGACCCCGCTGGTTATAGAAGGATACAAAATCTTAGACCTGACTATACTGTAGACATGCCTTCTTCCCCAGTTGCTAAGAATACTTCTGTTTTGGATGATCCAAGTGAAGAGGATTTAGAGGCAACTAGAAGTAGACATGGAATTGATCCAACAACGAGTAATTTTGCAGCATTTGCGCGCCCAACCGGTGATGATGAATCATCGGAAGATCAGATGCCAGATCCAGCTGCGTTGGAGGGCTTGCAAGAAGAGGGCTTACTTTCGGATGAATAAATTAATTTTTCTACAATAATCTTTTAAATTTTCTAATATTTAGTTCCTCCATTCAAAAGTTCATCGATGATTGATCCACCTGTAGTTCCCAAACGTAAATTACCTCGCTATGGCTTTCATACACATACTGAACGAGTTAATGGTAGATGGGCAATGATTGGTTTTATTGCACTAGTTCTTTTGGAATTTAAATTGGGACATGGTTTAATGAATTGGTGACAAAACTTCCTAAACCATCAAGTAATTCATCCTTGCTGGGCTTAAGTTCGGAAGATCTTGAAGACTTTGCTCGCCAGGAAGGTGAAAAAGCTTTTCGGGGTAGGCAGATTCATGAATGGATTTATCAAAGGGGGGCGAAAAGTTTAAATTCAATAACTGTACTTCCAAAGAAATGGCGAAATTCATTGGAAAATAAAGGCATAAAGATTGGAAGACTTGATGAAATTAATAGGGTTGTATCAGAAGACGAAACACTAAAATTATTAATGGGCACTATCGATGGTGAGATTATAGAAACAGTAGGAATACCAACAGATAAAAGACTTACTGTTTGTGTTTCAAGTCAAATCGGCTGTCCTATGGGTTGCAAGTTTTGTGCGACTGGTAAGGGAGGGTTGAATAGATCTCTTAATGTAAATGAGATAGTTGATCAAGTTATTAGTGTTAGAGAAACAATGAATAGGAGGCCCACTCATATCGTGTTTATGGGCATGGGTGAGCCACTTCTAAATATTCGTAATGTTTTAGACTCTATTGAATGTCTTACGAATGATATAGGTATTGGTCAAAGGAAGATAACTGTTAGCACTGTTGGTATTCCTCATACTCTCCCAGACTTAGCAAAATTAGCTCAAGAGCGTTTAGGAAGAGTTAAATTCACTCTTGCTGTTAGTCTTCATGCACCTAATCAGACCTTGCGTGAATCAATTATTCCCTCAGCGAGTTCTTATCCAATCGATTCACTACTCAAAGACTGTAAAAAATATATAGAACTCACTGGTAGACGAGTAAGTTTTGAGTATATCCTTCTAGGAGGGTTAAATGACAAAGATATTCATGCAGAGCAGTTAGCTGATTTGATGAGAGGTTTTCAGAGCCATGTTAATTTAATAGCCTATAATCCAATTGCTGAAGAGAGCTTTAAACGACCAAGCCAATCCAGGGTTAATGGCTTTAGAGAGCTATTAGAAGATAAAGGAGTTGCTGTAAGTGTTCGTGCAAGCAGAGGTAGAGATAAAGATGCGGCATGTGGACAGTTAAGAAGGCAAACAATCGATAAAATACGAATCAATTAAGTAAGAAAAAATATGATTCTTGAAATCTTATGACTGTTATTGATTGGTTTATTTTATGTCTTTATTTAATATTTTCTTTGGTATTAGGAATATATATCTCTCTAAAAAATCAAAATGAGGCAGACTATTTTGTTGCGGGCCGTCGTCTGAATGGTTTGCTTGCAGGCATGTCAATGGCTGCAACAACGTTTTCGATTGATACACCTCTGTATGTGGCCGGTATTATTGGGACTAGGGGATTGGCAGGAAACTGGGAGTGGTGGAGTTTTGGACTTGCACATGTTGCTATGACAGTTATATTCGCTCCTCTTTGGAGGCGTAGTAGAGTATTAACTGATGCCACCTTTACTGAATTACGTTATGGGGGTAAACCAGCAGCTTATTTAAGAGGTATAAAAGCTTTCTTACTCTCTGTTCCAATTAATTGTATTGGGATTGGTTATGCATTCTTGGCAATGCGTAAAGTGGCTGAATCATTAGGTGTAGTGGATGGACATATTGTTTTTGGACCCTTTACTGACACGATACTTTTAATGGTTTTAGTTGCTTTGTTTTTGCTTTTTTACACTGTACTAGGTGGTCTTTGGGCAGTAGTAATTAATGATTTTGTACAACTTGTATTAGCTCTTTTAGGCGCGTTCGCTGTTTGCTTTGTAGCACTTGATGCTACAGGTGGTATGACGGATTTGTTAGTAAAGTTAGAGGCATTAGATCGACCTGAGCTCCTTTCTTTATTCCCATGGACATTAAATAAAGATGGTTTTAATTGGTTGGATAGTTCAGGAATAAGCATTACTACTTTTTTCGCTTTTATTTCTTTGCAGTGGTGGAGTTTTAGACGTAGTGATGGAGGTGGGGAATTTATTCAGCGTTTATTGGCTACTAAAGATGAAAAACAAGCAACTCTGGCAGGAATAGTTTTTTTAATTGTGAATTATCTTATTCGCAGTTGGCTTTGGATTTTAGTTGGCTTGGCTGGTTTAGTCCTCTTGCCTCAACAAACTGACTGGGAATTAAGTTATCCAAGTCTCGCTGTTACATATTTACCACCTGTTGGTCTTGGTTTAGTTGTGGTTTCATTAGTTGCTGCATTTATGAGTACCGTAAGTACTTCAATTAATTGGGGCGCAAGTTATCTTGCTCATGATCTTTATAAAAGATTTGTGAGGCCATCGGCTGGCCCTAGAGAAATGATTCTCATGGGCCAGGTTGCAAGTGTTTTGTTGTTGTTAATTGGAGTCGTCACTGCTCTATTTAGTAACAGTATTGGTTCAATGTTTAGACTTGTTATTGCAATAGGAACAGGACCAGGAGCTGTTCTTGTACTTCGGTGGTTTTGGTGGCGAGTTAATGCTCTAGCGGAACTTTCCGCAATGCTTAGTGGTTTTTTTATAGGCTTATTCACCTCAGTCTCTCCCTATTTTACAATTGAAGATTTCGGGAAAAGACTCTTATTTACTACTACATTTACAGCTGTGATTTGGTTGCTTACTTTATTTTTTACTGAGCCAGAGTCTGAGGAGACACTCAATAAATTTGTGATGCAGGTAAAACCCCCAGGTCCTGGTTGGAAAAAAATTAGAAAAAGTCTGAATATCGAGCCTGTTGATAATTTGTCAGTACTTGGATCTCGCTTTGTTTTAGGCTCAGGGATTCTCTATGGTGGATTAGTCAGTATAGGGGCTTTCTTATTACATCAAGAAAGGAGCGCTTGGATTGCTCTTTTAATTGCTGTGAGTTGTATGTTTTTAATGAAGAAAACAAAACTAATAACTCAAAAAGTTGACCCTCGATAGCTAAATGGTCAAAATTTAGAGCAGAATAGAATTCTAATTAGTTTGTAACTTTGGGTTTTTTACGAACAACTCTTTTCCCTATTTTAATTGTTGCTCTTTTTGCTGTTGCTTTGTTTGCTGTAAGCGCTCGGATTTGGCTCCCTGGGGATATGCTTGCACCAGCACCAATTAATTAATTTGCTCGTCTTCTTTCAGAGCTATGAATGATGAAAATCAGAAATTAAGTGAAAAAGGGTTGGCTAATTTGGCCATAGACCCTGATCTTTTAGCGAGAGAATTAGCTGCTCAACTGGCAGGAGATCCTTTAGATGAAATTGAATTAGATAAAATTGATGGAGATCAAAGGAATACATCAAATGAATGTGATCTTGCGTTGAAATGGCTTCAATCCGGGAATAATGAGAGACTTCAGGGCTTAAGAGTCTTTTGCGAACATCGAGACCCTAGAGCTCTTCCATTCTTATTGCCTTTACTTGACGAGCCTTCTCCAGTAGTCAGGATGAGCGCTGTTTATGCTTTAGGTAGAAATCCTTGCCCAAAAGCTGTAGATCTTCTATTGCATTTGTTGAGGTTTGATAGTAACGCTTATGTTCGAAAAGCTACTGCATGGAGTCTCGGAAATTACCCTGACGCCCCAGTTCTAGAACCTCTGATTAATGCATTAAAACAAGATGTAGCTGCCGTGAGGTTGTGGGCATCCAGCTCCCTAGCAGAGGTTGGGCTAAATTCAGCAAAGAGCTCTCACCCAGCCGCGAATCAATTACTTGAAAGTTTGCAAGTCGATGGTGAACCCATTGTTCGAAGTAACTGTATTTGGTCCCTAGGCCGCCTTTATTTATTTTTGAGCGTGGAAATCCAAATTCAAATAGTAGAGACTTTTATTTCTGTTTTATTAAACGATAGAGAGCCTTCTGTCAGGTATGAAGCAAGGACAGCTCTGGAGCAATTGGATAATCCAGAGGTACAAAAAAAATTAAAATCATTAATTGATGATGGTCAATTGGTTTAATTTTTGTACAAAAACAATTCGTTGTAATTAATAATTCGCGTTTCTATAGTTTTTTTCTATATCATGCGAGACTTAGGGCCTCAATTTCATGCCACAACGCACATTGCGCTTTAAAATCCGACAAGATGGACGGGTTGAAGAAACCGTTGAAGGTCTTGTTGGTGAGGCATGTATTGATTTGACTGAGAAGCTTGAGGAAGCCTTAGGCACCGTTGAAAGGAGAGAGCCAACCTCTGATACCTTTCTTCGCGAAAATGTTCAAAAACAGACTATTCCTGCAGAAATCCACTGATGTCACATTTCAGCACAGTTAAAACCCAACTTCGTAAGAAAGAGTTCCTTAAACAGGCTCTCATAGACTTAGGGTATGTCCCCAATGAAGGTGAAAATCTCGTCAGAGGTTATAGAGGTCAAACTGTAAAAGCTCAAATGACTGTTGAGATGAGTAAGGGAGCAGACATTGGATTTCGTTGGAATGAAGGCTCAAAATCATATGAACTTGTAACTGACCTTGATCTCTGGAAACAATCAATTCCAATTGAAAGATTTTTAGCCCAGGTCACTCAACGTTATGCTCTAAACACTGTTCTTGATTCAACTGCTCATGAAGGATTTCAAGTGTCTGAGCAAAAACAAAATTTAGATGGATCAATAGAATTAGTTGTTACTCGTTGGGATTCCTAAGACTGTTTTTGAAAATTGACTTTTGATCCTAGAGTTGCTTTTGAAACTAGGTCTAGTGAATATTATTCCTCGAATAATATTTATGATCCAAATATTGCATACGAAGCAGCTAATAATGAAGATTTTGAACTCAGTGGCAGAGATCCAGTTCTTGGAGGCAAGTTAAGGGAAAAGGCCGTTTGGGTTGATGAGAGAAAATGCATTGGCTGTACATACTGTAGTTCAGTTGCTACTAACACTTTTGCAATGGAGCCTGAACAAGGCAGAGCAAGAGCGTTTAGACAAGATGGAGATAGTGATGAATTAATACAAGAAGCCATAGATACCTGCCCTGTTGATTGCATAGATTGGGTTTCTTTCGAAGACTTAATTAAATTGAAAGAAGTCTTAAAAAATCATCATTTTAGGAATTTAGGTTTACCACCGGTTACTTGATTTTTAAAATATAAAAGTGTCAAGAATTAAAAATAGTCATAACAATTCAATACCCAGAAGAAGATTTGGTCGGACAGAGATTCAGATGCCAGTTTTATCGCTTGGAGGGATGCGCTTTCAACAAAGCTGGAATGATTTAGATCCCAAAGAGATTGATAAGCAACAACAAGACATCTTGCGAAAAACTATTAAACATGCTTCTCAAAAAGGGATGCATCATATAGAAACTGCTCGTCATTATGGAACATCAGAGCGCCAGATAGGCTGGGCCTTTGCTCAAATCGATGACCCAAAAAGAATATTGCAAACGAAAATCCCACCAAATAATGACCCTTCGATATTTGAGCAAGAACTTGAGTTAAGTATGAGTAGATTAAATTCTCAAAAAATTGATTTATTAGCTATTCATGGTATTAATATTCCTGAGCATTTGGATATGACTATTCGTCCTAATGGATGTCTACAGATTGTGCGTCAATGGCAAAAAGATGGTCTTGTTGGTCATATTGGCTTCTCAACTCATGCAAACGTTGACCTGATCATTAAAACAATTGAAACAGGATTTTTTGACTATGTTAATTTGCATTGGTATTTTATACGTCAGGAAAATGAAAGAGCTTTACAAGCTGCGAATGCTCATGATATGGGTGTTTTTATTATAAGTCCTACAGATAAGGGAGGTCATTTACATACACCGTCATTGAAACTTTTAGATTTATGTAGTCCTTTGCATCCAATAGAATTTAATGATCTGTTTTGTTTGAGGGATGAAAGAATTCATACATTAAGTGTTGGAGCGTCAAAGCCTGAAGATCTAGATATTCATTTAGGTGCGATCTCTAAAATGGATATAATGCATGGTTTAATTAACACTATAGATAAAAGATTAGTAAATGCCTCATATAAGTCGCTTGGAGAGTCATGGTTGACTACTTGGAAGATAGGCTTACCTAGTTGGGACCAAACCCCAGGAGAGATTAATATACCTACTTTGCTATGGCTGAATAATTTATTAGAGGCTTGGGATATGGAAAGCTTTGCGAAAGATCGTTATGGTCTGTTAGGCAGAGGAGGACATTGGTTCCCAGGTTCAAACGCAGATTGTTTGGATTGTGAAGTGAGCGAGGATGACTTGAAAAAAGTTTTGATTAATAGCCCGTGGAGCTCTGAAATTCCTTCTATACTTAGAAGATTGAAAGATAGATTGGGTGGAGAAAGAAGAGATAGATTATGGGGAATTTAGTAACCTAAAGGCTGTTTTTTGGGTTTGCCAATTGACCTTGGATATTGATTAGGACATTTATTAATCGAACTAATCCTAAAAATATTCCTAATACCGCGATTATTAGGGAGAACGAATTTATGTGTTCGCTGGATTTCTGCATTTAGTTCAATTAAAGCTTTTTCCAGTATTTGTTGCTCTGTTTCATTCCAGCTTCCTTTAAATATAAGCGCTTGACCTGTCGAATTTAAAAAAGGCACGAGATATTCTGCTACTACATTTGCAGAAGCAACTGCTCTTGCAATGGCATAGTCAAAATTACTTCGAAGGGTTGGATCCCTTCCTGCTGTCTCAGCTCGTTCAGTTAAGACTGTGATACGAGAATCCAATCCAATTTCTTTAGAAACTTCTTTTAGAAAAGTCGTTTTTTTACTTGAAGAATCTAAAAGGGTAATATTTGAATTTGGTATTGCTATAGCTATGGCAATACCAGGAAAACCACAGCCAGAACCAATATCTATGTATTTATGAGAATGTTCAGGGTATTGAAGTTCTTCATGCAGTGGTAACAAGCTGTCACATACTTGTGAAGTCCAGAAATCATCTCCATCAACTAAACGAGTAAGGTTGGTCTTTTTATTCCATTCTCTAAGTAAATCTTGTAAATGGATAAATTGAGCTAATTGTTTGTCACATGGCACCCATTTAAGCTCATTCCATATCATGAGATGATTTGCTTTTTTGCTGTTTTTATCAGTAGACATTTTGAATTGTTTTTTGAAATAGTCAGTCCTGAGATATTCAGATAAAATCCATACATTATTAGATCATATTTTCTTTAGTTGACCCCTTCCTCTAATTGTTACGAATTGCTCGGTGTTTCTAACTCTGCCAATAACGCAGAGCTTAGAAAAGCTTTTCGTCGATTAAGTAAGCAACTTCATCCGGATACGACATCTTTGCCAAGTGATGAAGCGACAAGGCAATTTCAAAATGTATGTGAGGCTTATGATTTACTAAGTGATCCTGTCTTAAGGGCAAACTACGACTTATTTATAGAAAAAGAAAATAATCTTATAAGTCAGAAACAAGAACCTTATTTAAAGAATATACAACCTGTACAATTTTCTAAATCGATAGGAATAAGGCGACCTTTATCAGGAGGAGAACTGTTTTCACTTTTTCTTTTAATCACCTCTATTTTCTTGAGCCTGGCTTTAGGAGTGTTTATTGCTTTTTTTAGAGGTGGAAACTTGAATTTTACTCCAAGTTGGTTGATGTAAGTTTAATTGCAGAAATAATTTTATAGATAAGTGCTCAGAATATTTGGTAAAAAAAATTTTTAGGATAGAGAATTTAAGCCTTCTTGGATTCCAAAATAGCATTTTTCTAGTTCTTCATCTGTGATACACAGTGGTGGCATTAGATAAACTACGTCTCCTAATGGCCTAATGAAAACACCAACTCTCAATGCACTTGCTTTCATAACTTTCCCAACGGAACTTAAATACCCTTTTTTACCTTTTACTTTGATATTAAAAGCAGCAATGGTTCCAGTAATTCTTGGATATTCAATTTTTGGATCTTTAACTATTTTTTCTAGATGAGGTAGATGACGTGACTCGAAATCCAAATATTTTTGAGGGGCGTTTTCTAAAAGATCTAAGCTGGCATTGGCAGCTGCGCAACCTAAGGGGTTAGCAGTGAAACTATGACCGTGCCAGAAAGTTTGCTTGGGATCGTCCCCAAGGAAACCTTCAGAAATCGTTTTGCTGGACATAGTAACTCCCATCGGAAGGAATCCACCGGTTAATCCTTTTGAGAGTGATATAAGATCTGGCTTTAATCCTGCTCTTTGAAAAGCGAATAGTTCTCCACACCTTCCAAAGCCAGTTAAGACTTCATCTGTGATCAGTAAAGAATTAGCCTGGCGAATTCTTTTTTCGACTTCTACTAAAAATTCTGAACGAACCATTCGCATCCCTCCAGCCCCTTGCACTAATGGCTCAAGAATTACTGCAATAGTTGGCTTCTTTAGGAGGTGATCAAGAGTTTCTAAAACCTCCTTTTCGCGTCCTTCAAAATCTTCATCGCCCCACCATGTTTCAGGCCAAGGGACTCTGCTAACAGGAAATAGCATTTGATCAAAAGGCTCACTAAATATATTTCGTTCGCCTACTGCCATTGCTCCAAATGTATCTCCATGGTAGGCACCTTCGAATGCAATGATTTGAGATCTATTATCACCTTTATTTTTCCACCATTGACGAGCCATTTTTAAAGCTACTTCTACTGCTGTAGAGCCATTGTCTGAAAAGAATAACTTTTCTAGACCTGTTAATTTACTTAGTCGATTGGCTAATAGCTCAGCTTGAGGATGAGTAAAATCTGCAAAGATAATTTGTTCTAATTGCTCTGCTTGAGTTGCGATAGCTTTAGCAATATATTCATTTGCATGACCATGAAGAGTGACCCACCAGCTACTTATACCATCGATTATTGGATCTCTGTCTTTAGGGAGTAAAAGGGCCCCTTTGGCTTTTTCAACCAATAATTGAGGCTTAGAGGATAAAAGTTGTGTGAATGGTGGCCATATATGAGGATTCTGAATAGTTTGATTAGAATTTTCTTTCTCATTCATCAAATTTAGTTTTCCCTCTTATTTCATTAAACTTGATTGAAGTCAAAATAATCTTTTGATTAAGAAAAAAATAAAATTTTAATTTCGCAGGTATTTTTTTAGCTTTTGATCTAATTGCTGTTTATTCCACTCTTGTGAAAGAACTTTTGCGTTGACTTCGTCAAAGATAGGAAGGTTTGCAAGAATTTGAGTATCTCCAAATTGTTCTAGGGTCCTCGGATTGTCTTTGTGTGGAGGGCCGTTTAATACTATCCCTAAAACATCTAAATTTCTATGTTGCAAGGCTTCTAGACTTAATAAAGTGTGATTGAGAGTGCCAAGACCGGTTCTGGCTACAAGAATTATTGGTGCTCCCCAAACCTTTAATTGGTCTATTTGTAGCCAATCCCGATTTAAAGGAACCATTAATCCACCTGCAGTCTCGATGACTATTAATTCATCTAAGTCAGGTAATTTTAAATTGCTTGGTTCAATAAAACTAGACTCTTGTTCAGCAGCCCAATGTGGAGAGACAGGAGCCTTGAATTTATATCGTTCAGAAAGATAGCGGTTGGGTTCAAGATTTAAGAGATTACAAACAGTTTTGGTATCTGTACCTTCCTCAGTTCCACTTTGAATGGGTTTCCAGTAGATACCTTTAAGACCTTGGACGAAAAAACTACTAACTATCGTTTTACCTACATCTGTATCTGTACCACAAATAATAATTTTTTTTTTGAAAGCACTCATCGCTTAATTAATAAAAAATGAATTGACCAACTAAGACTTACTTGTTTATCCTTGTTGGAAAATGGCCAAAAAGACAATAGATGTCGCCAATCTGAAACACTTAATTGTTCCTTCTGACTACTTTGTGCTCCGACCTTGACCATCGGTTTTAATAAAGAAGTCGCCTTCTTCGCTGTTTGTTTAATAACTTCAATTTTATTATATAAAATACTTTGTTTCGGAACGACTCTAATTAGTGAGTCATATGATGGTAAATCAAGAGCCGTACATGTTAAATTTGCCTTTTCTGCAGCTTCATACCATTCGGGAAAACTCCCCTTGATTGGGATTGCTAAAGCAATCCATCCATCTAAACTTAAAGAATTTAACCATTCCTTAAGTTTTTTTTGTGGATTATCGAGCCAATGTAAAACAAAACTTGAAGCTAATAAATTTGGTTTTTCAGACCACTTAGGTAACCCATTATTTAAATCCCAAAGTTGTTTAACACTTTTGTCTGAATGTTGATCAATCATCTTTTTAGAATTATCCAATCTCACTACATATTGGTTTGGATGTAGATCTTCTAATGATTTAGCGAGTAGTCCAGTGCCAGTGCCAAGATCAACCCATAGTCCATGTTTAATTGAATGATGAGAACATATTTTTGCAAGTTTTAAAGCAGTACTTTTTTGAATTGAGGCTGATTCGTTATAACTTAATGCAGCCTCGTTAAAGTTTCTATTAACTTGGCTAGACCATATTTTGTCCATGATCAAATTCTAGCCAGTGTTTGACTTTTTTGATATTTTTAATTTTTGTGATGGAATGCCCATCGTCTTGAAGGTTGATTGTTGTGGGTACGGTCTCTAAGTGGTTTATTAAATCTTCAGCTAGTTTTTCCTTCGTTTGCTTAGCTAAAATATAGTCTTGTTCACTGTTAACAATGAGCACTTTAGTGGAACTCTTTAAGCCAATAGGAAGAGAATCAGAGTTCATAAGAAGTTCTAAATCATTCTTTAGTTTCAATCTTCCTGAATCTGATATATGAAGGAGATTTGATTCGGATGACTTAACATCTATGTGATTTGGTTTATAAGCTTTTATATGAAATTTTCTTAACATAGCTGCTTCATTAGGTGTATTAATTGCATTCATCATCGTGTTGAGGGCCAGTTTTATAGGGCGATTCTCTTTGCTAATTGGAATAAAACGACTAAAACTATTGATTAATACAACATGAGTAGCTGAGTGTAAAACTTCATTATCTATCAAATGTGAACCAAGAGAGTGACATATAGCAACTCTTTTAAGTTCGAATTGATTTGAGTTCTGATTCCATGTGGGTGTATGAGGACTTATCTCTTTATATCCGCGTTCAGAAGTTTGCCATTCCCAATCACAACTTTTAAATATCTTTTTCCAATTTAACCATTGCTGACTATCACCAGCCCAGCCATGCATGGCAATTATTTCTTTCATTTGTTTTTAAGAACTTCGATAAGTCTTTCGAAGGCCTGAACGGGAGTATTTCGCCTGATCACTAACCTGAGTCTAGATTTACCTTCAGGAACAGTTGGTGGACGGATCGCAACAGTTAGAAGGCGTTGTGCCTCCAGTCTCTTCTGATAATCCATGGCTAATTCGTCTGAACCAAGAATTATGGAGATTATTGGACCTCCCCCAACAGGCCGTTGCCACCCAATTTGAGTCAATCTGTCTCTTAAAGCTATTGATTTCTCTTTTAGTTCGCTACCCCAGTTAGGGTTACTTGCAATTAGATTTAACGCGGCTAATGCACTTGCACAAAGTGGAGGAGCTAAAGCCGTTGTATAGCGAAATGCTCCACAGTTTTGTATTAAATTTTCTCCTGTTTTCTTGTCTGTTGCTAGAAATGCCCCCCCACTTCCAAATGCTTTTCCGAAGGTCCCACTGATAATTGATATTGGTTCTTTGATTCCAAAAGATTCTCCTCTTCCTTCTGGACCCATAACGCCAAAAGCATGAGCTTCGTCAATCAATAACTTTGAATCATACTTAATGCATAGCTTTGAAATTTCTTTTATGGGTGCTGTTGTACCCTCCATACTAAAAAGGCTTTCAGTAATTACTAAAGGTTGTTTTTGATGATTGCTTTGTCTGGATTTTTTTAAAAGTCTTTCTAGTTCAGACAAATTATTGTGCTTAAATCTAATGAGCTTTGCTCCACTCGCTTTGACCCCAACTAGCAGAGAATGATGTATTAGACGATCACAAATGACAGGAGTGTGACGATCAGTGAGTGCTAAAACTGCAGCCAGATTAGCCTGAAAACCACTCGGGTAAATTAGGACAATCTCACGATTAAGCCATTGGGCAAGCTTCGTTTCAAGTCTTCGATGAATATTTCTACTACCAGTAATAAATCTTGATCCACCAGAACCAACCCCATCAGTTTCTAAGGTTTGTCTGGCTGCCTCAATTAATAATGGATGTCTTGCCAGATCTAGATAGTCATTACTCGCTAGGTCAATTAATGTGATTTGATTTTGATTTTCATCTACACCAATCAACTCTGATGATCTTTTTCCTGGAACCCAAGTCCTCAATTGACGAATTCTAGAGTTAGGGATTGCAGTCATGTTGTTATTTTGCTTTCTATATTTAAAGATTTGGGTGTTGGCTTAACATTTTTTTGGGTTCTTGATTTTATTATGTATCCACATCAAAAATTACGTGGTCATAGAATATTCACCTAGGATTTAGTAATGACTTCATCAGAAAGAGATACGTCTGAGAACGAAATCCTCCAAAACAATTTAAATCCAAAGGAAATCTTTCCTTTTGCATTGGATGAGTTTCAACTTAAAGCAATTGACTCACTCAATCAAGGGCATTCTGTAGTTGTGAGTGCTCCTACGGGATCAGGAAAAACCTTAATAGGGGAGTATGCAATTTATAGAGCCATTTCTCACGGGAATAAGGTGTTTTATACAACCCCCTTAAAAGCTTTATCTAACCAAAAGCTCCGGGACTTTAGGAATCAATTTGGTTCAAGCAATGTAGGTCTTTTAACAGGTGATTTAAGCCTGAATAGAGAGGCTTCGATTCTTGTTATGACTACTGAAATTTTTAGAAATATGCTTTATGCAGCAGCAGATAGAAATGATGATCCTTTACTTGATATAGAAACTGTTGTTCTTGATGAATGTCATTATATGAATGATGCTCATAGAGGGACAGTGTGGGAGGAATCAATTATTCATTGTCCTAAATCCGTTCAGTTCGTTGCTCTATCGGCAACCGTTGCCAATGCAGGTCAATTAACTGACTGGATTGAGCAAGTTCACGGACCTACTGATTTGATATCTAGTGATTTAAGGCCAGTCCCCCTGGAATTCAATTTTTGTAGTGCTAAAGGACTTCATCCCTTACTCAATGAAAAAGGAACTGGATTACATCCAAACTGTAAGATTTGGCGCCCAACTAAATCACATAAGAAGAGAGGCCGTTTATCCAAGCCTACTCAACCTGATTCTCCATCACTGGGCTTTGTGATATCGAAGTTGGCAGAAAGAAACATGTTACCCGCTATTTATTTTATATTTAGTCGTCGTGGTTGTGATAAGGCTGTGAAAACAATAGCTAGTACTTCTTTAGTGAACCAAGAAGAAAAAGAATCAATTCAAGATCGATTTGAAAAATATACAATTTTAAATTCAGAAGGTTTGAGAGATGATTTACATATAAAAGCTTTATTTAATGGGATCGCATCTCATCATGCAGGAGTTCTTCCTGCATGGAAGGAGTTAATTGAGGAATTGTTTCAAGAGGGATTGATAAAGGTTGTTTTCGCAACTGAAACCTTAGCCGCAGGAATCAATATGCCTGCGAGAAGCACAATTATATCTACTTTGTCAAAGAGATCAGATAATGGACATCGTCAATTAATGGGTAGTGAATTCTTACAAATGGCTGGTAGAGCTGGGAGAAGAGGTCTTGACTCTAGAGGCTATGTGGTCACTGTACAAACTCGATTCGAAGGGGTTCGAGAATCTGGTCAATTAGCTACCAGCCCAGCCGATCCATTGATAAGTCAATTCACACCCAGCTATGGCATGGTATTGAATCTATTGCAGCGTTATGACTTAGACAAATCAAAAGAATTGATAGAGAGAAGCTTTAGTAGATACTTGGCGAGCTTGGATTTGGTTGAAGAAGAAGAGGAGTTATCTAGATTAAAAGAGGAGTTTAAAGATTATAAAACATTTTCAGAAGACATACCATGGTCAGATTTTGAAAGATATGAAAAAATTAGAAGTCATCTAAAGGAAGAAAGAAGACTATTAAAAATCCTCCAAAAACAATCAGCAGAAACCTTGTCTAATGAATTGATCTTAGCCTTAGAATTTGCAAATACCGGAACCCTCATAAGTCTGAAGACATCTCAGTTACGAGGAAAAGTTACACCTGCAGTCATTGTTCAAAAAATACAAAAAGGAGATAGACAATCTCAATTGTTATGCTTAACAGATGAAAATATTTGGATACTTATTGCTTGTAAGGAAGTTGTTAGTCTTTATGCTGAATTAACTTGCTTAGATGTATCACATCTTACAACTCCTGAAATTAGTAGATTAGGTGAAATACATCATGGGGATTTACTAAGTAATGAAATAGCTTTAATAATTTCAAAATTGGCTAAGAAAAATGATATGAGAACGGCACAATATGATCTTGCTAGTGAAGTTTTATCTCAAGCTAAATTAGTTA